>DASTDR010000026.1:0-15805 GCA_035710265.1 Gemmatimonadales bacterium
GGCGCGGGACCAATTCGGCAATCCGATCCCGGGCGCCACGGTGGTGCTGGCTGTTTCCGGAACTGGGAACAGCCTCACACAGCCTGGAGCGACGGACGCGGCCGGGGTGGCGACCGGCACGCTCAGCGCCACCGGTGCGGGAAACAAGGTGGTGTCGGCGACAATCAACGACACCCCAATCAGCCAGACGGCGACCGTGGCGGTCGCGCCGGCGCCAGCTGACGCCACGCAGTCCACGGTGGCGGTGGCTCCCGGCTCGATCACGGCGGGCGCCGAGATCGCGACGCTCACCGTTACGGCGCGGGATCAATTCGGCAATCCGGTCGAGGGCGCCACGGTCGTGCTCACGGCCAGCGGCAGCGGGAACACGGTCACCCAGTCGGGCATGACCGACGCAGCGGGTGTGACGACCGGCTCGCTGAGCGCGACCGTGGCCGAAAGCAAGATCGTATCCGTCGCGATCGACGGGACGGCGATCAGCCAAACTGTCACGATCGCGGTGAGCCCGGCGGGCGTGAGTGCGGCGCAGTCGACGCTGACGGCGGCGGCGGGGATGATCACCGCGAGCACCGGGGCGAGCAGCACGACCCTGAGCGTCACCGCGCGCGACGCGTTCGGTAATCTGATCCCGGGCGCGACGGTGGTGCTGGCTGTTTCCGGAACTGGGAACAGCCTCACACAGCCTGGAGCGACGGACGCGGCCGGGGTGGCGACGGGGACGCTGAGCGCGACGGTGGCGGAGGGTAAGACCGTAGCCGCCACGATCGACGGGACGGGGATTACGCAGACGGCCGCGGTGACCGTGACGCCGGCGGGGGTCAGCGCGACCCAGTCAACGCTGACCGCTGCGAGCGGGACGATCACGGCGAGTGAGGGCACGAGCAGCACCAGCATCGCGGTCACCGCCCGGGACGCGTTCGGCAATCCGATTCCAGGGGCGACGGTGGTGCTGGCCGCGTCGGGGAGCGGGAACACGCTCACCCAGCCGCCGCCGACCAATGCGAGCGGGCTGACCATCGGGACACTGAGCGCCACCGGGGCGGGCGTCAAGGTGATCTCCGCGTCGATCGCGGGGACGGGCGTGACCCAGACGGCGACCGTGCTGGTGACGCCGGCGGGGGTCAGCGCCGAGCAGTCCACGGTGACGGCGGCCCCCGGGACGATCGTGGCGAGCAGCGGGTCAGGCAGCACGACGGTTACCGTGGCGGCTCGCGACGCGTTCGGCAATCCGATCCCGGGCGCGACGGTGGTGCTCGCTGCGACGGGCACGGGAAACACTGTAACGCAGCCTGGCCCAACGGAGGCAAACGGGATTGCATCGGGGACGCTGAGCTCGACGGCAGCCGGAGATAAAGTCGTCTCGGCGACCGTCAATGGCACCGAGGTGACCGAAACGGCGACCGTCACGATCCAGCCGGCGGGCGTCGATGCCGTGCAGTCGACCGTGGTGGCTGCGCCCGGCTCCATTACGGCGGGCAGTGGGATCGCGACCATCACGGTCACGGCGCGGGATCAATTCGGCAATCCGATCGAAGGGGCCGCGGTCGTATTGGCGGCGAGCGGCGGCGGCAACACGGTCACCCAACCTGCGATGACCAACGCGGCCGGGGTGGCGACGGGGACGCTGAGCGCGACGGTGGCGGAGGGTAAGACCGTAGCCGCCACGATCGACGGGACGGGGATAGCGCAGACGGCCGCGGTGACCGTGACGCCGGCGGGGGTCAGCACGACCCAGTCGACGCTGACCGCTGCGAGCGGGACGATCACGGCGAGTGAGGGCACGAGCAGCACCAGCATCGCGGTCACCGCCCGGGACGCGTTCGGCAATCCGATTCCAGGGGCGACGGTGGTGCTGGCCGCGTCGGGGAGTGGGAACACGCTCACCCAGCCGCCGCCGACCGATGCGAGCGGGCTGACCATCGGGACGCTGAGCTCGACGACAGCCGGAGACAGAGTCGTCTCGGCATCGATCGACGGGACAGCGATCAGCCAGAGCGCCGCAGTGGCGGTGACCCCGGCGGGCGCGAGCGCGGCGCAGTCGACGCTGACGGCGGCGGCGGGGATGATCACCGCGAGCACCGGGGCGAGCAGCACGACCCTGAGCGTCACCGCGCGCGACGCGTTCGGTAATCTGATCCCGGGCGCGACCGTGGCGCTCGCGGTCACCGGCACGGGCAACACGCTGACGCAGCCGGCAACGCCGACGGACGCGAACGGCATCGCCACCGGGACGCTGAGCGCGACGGTGGCCGAGGACAAAGTCGTCTCGGCGACGGTCGATGGCATAGGGGTAACGCAGACGGTGACGGTGACGACGGCGGCGGCGGCGGCCGATGCCGCGCAGTCGACGGTGACCGCCGCGCCCGCGTCGATCACGGCCGGCAGCGACGTCGCCACGATTACGGTGACGGCCCGGGACCAATTCGGCAATCCGGTCCCAGGCGCGACCGTGGTGGTGGCGGCCACGGGGGCCGGCATTACGCTCGTGCAGCCCGGCGTGACCAGCGTGGGCGGGGTGACGACGGGGACGCTGAGCGCCACGGGAGCGGGGGCCAAGGTAATCTCCGCGACGATCGACGGGACGGGCGTCACCCAGACGGCGACCGTGACGGTGACGCCGGCGGGCGTGAGCGCCACGCAGTCCACGGTGGTGGCGGCCCCCGCGACGCTCGTGGCGGGCAGCGACCTCGCGACCATCACGGTGACGGCGCGGGATCCGTTCGGCAATCCGATCCCGGGGGCGACGGTCGTGCTCACCGCCACGGGAAGCGGGAACACGCTCACGCAACCGGCCGGATCCACAAACGCCGCCGGTGCCACCACCGCCACGCTGAGTTCGACGGCGGCGGAGACCAAGACAGTCTCGGCGACGATCAACGGGCATGCGATCACGCAGACCGCGACGGTGAGCGTCGGCCACGCCGGAGTGGATGGCGCGCAGTCGACGCTGACCGCCGCGCCCGCGTCGATCACGGCCGGTAGCGACGTCGCGACGATTACGGTGACGGCCCGCGACCAATTCGGCAATCCGGTCCCGGGCGCGACCGTGGTGGTGGCGGCCACGGGGGCCGGCATTACGCTGGTGCAGCCCGGCGTGACCAGCGTGGGCGGGGTGACGACGGCGACGCTGAGCGCCACCGGGGCGGGCGCCAAGGTGATCTCCGCGTCGATCGCGGGGACGGGCGTGACCCAGACGGCGACTGTGCTGGTGACGCCGGCGGGGGTCAGCGCCGAGCAGTCCACGGTGACGGCGGCCCCCGGGACGATCGTGGCGAGCAGCGGGTCAGGCAGCACGACGGTTACCGTGGCGGCTCGCGACGCGTTCGGCAATCCGATCCAGGACGCGACGGTGGTGCTCGCTGCGACGGGCACGGGAAACACCGTAACGCAGCCCGGCCCAACGGAGGCAAACGGGATTGCATCGGGGACGCTGAGCTCGACGGCTGCCGGGGACAAAGTCGTCTCTGCGACGATCAACGGAACGGGCGTCGGCCAGACCGTGATCATATCGGTCCTGGCCGCGGCCGTGAGCGGTGACCAGTCCACGGTGATTGCGTCGCCTGGGACGGTGACCGCGAGCAACGGCTCGAGCAGCGCCACGATCACCGTGACGGCGCGAGATCAGTTCGGCAATCCGATCGAAGGTCGCGCGGTGGTGCTGGCAGCCTCCGGGACTGCGAACAGCCTGACACAGCCAGCGACGACGACGGACGCGAACGGCATCGCGACCGGCACGTTGACGGCGACCGTGGCGGAGACAAAGACGGTCACGGCCAGCGTCGATGGCCTGCTCATCACGCAGCAGGCCAGCGTGCTCGTGACGCCGGCTGCCGCCCAGCAGCTCGTGTTCCGTGTGCAGCCTACCAGCGTGACGGCGGGCGCGAACCTCGCGCCGGCCGTCGAGGTCGAGATCCTCGACGAGTTTGCGAATCGCGTGACCAGCGCGGCGAATGCCGTTGCCTTGGCGATCGCAACCAACCCTGCCGGCGGAACGCTCACCGGTGGCGACGCGGTCGTGGCGGTGGACGGCATCGCGAGCTTCGCCGGTCTCAGCGTGAACAAGGCGGGTTCCGGCTACACGCTGCAGGCGTCTTCGCCGGGACTCACCGGCGCGACGAGCAGCGGGTTCACCGTGACGCCAGGTGCCGTCTCGGCAGATCAGTCGACGGTGGCCGTCACTCCGGGTTCGATTACGGCGGGCAGCGGGTTGGCGACGATAACCGTCACCGCGCGGGATGCGTTCGGGAATCCGATCGAGGGCGCCGCGGTGGTGTTGGAGGCGACGGGCACCGGAAACACGCTGATCCAACCCGCGACGACGACCGACGCGAACGGCGTCGCGACAGGTACGCTGAGCGCCACCGGGGCAGGGGACAAGCAGATCTCGGCGGCGATTGCCGGGACCGAGGTGATGCAGACGGCGACGGTGACGGTGGAGGCGGCAGGCGTCGATCCGGCACAGTCAACGGTGTTGGCTGCGCCCGAGGCGATTACGGCGAGCAACGGGGTGAGCAGCGCGACGATCATGGTCACCGCGCGGGATCAGTTCGGCAATCCGATCGCAGGCGCGACGGTGCTGCTGGCAGCCAGCGGGACAGGAAACGCGCTGACTCAACCGGGAACGGCGACCGATCTGAGCGGCTTGGTGACTGGGACGCTGAGCGCAACTGCGGCGGGATCGAAAACCGTTACAGCGACCATCGATGAGGTGCCGATCACGCAGCAGGCGAATGTGCTCGTAACCCCGGCCGCAGCCGACCACCTCGTATTCCTGGTGCAACCGACCGACGTCACAGCTGACGCGAGCATCACTCCGCCCGTCGAGGTCGAGATCCGCGATCCGTTCGGCAATCGCGCCACCAGCGCCGGCGACCAGGTCACCTTGGCGATCGCCTCCAATCCGGGTGCCGGAACGCTCACCGGCGGAGGACCTGCGGCCGCGGTGAGCGGAGTGGCGAGCTTTGCGGCGATCAACGTCAACAAGGTGGGCGCAGGGTACACCCTCGCGGCTGCGTCGCCAGGGCTCGGCGGAGCCACGAGCGACCCGTTTGCGGTGACGCCGGGCGCTGTCTCGCCGGTGCAGTCGACCGTAATCGCCGCGCCCGCATCGATCCCCGTTGGGAGCGGGGTCACGACCATTACGGTGACGGCGCGAGATGCGAACGACAACCCGATCCCCAGTGCAACGGTGGTGCTCGCCGCGGCCGGGACCGCGCCGGTGCTCACGCAGCCCGCCGCGCCAACTGCCGCCGACGGAACGGCGACCGGAACGTTGAGCGCGACGCTGAGTGGAGGGAAGACCGTTTCCGCCGTGATCAATGGCACGCCCATCGCCCAGACCGCGATTGTGGCGGTGCAGCCACCACCGGGCAGCGTGGTGCTCGTCGGCGCGGGGGACATCGCGGACTGCCTCCAGCCGACCGACGAGGCGACGGCCGCGCTGTTGGACACGATTCCGGGCACCGTTTTCACGGCTGGGGACAACGCCTACCCCGATGGCACGGCGCTCGACTTCACGAACTGCTATGAGCCGACATGGGGGCGGCACAAGGCCCGCACCAGACCTTCACCGGGCAATCATGACTATCGCACCCCGAGCGCCACCGCTTACTACGACTACTTTGGCGCGAACGCGGGCTCGGGCGGCTGGGGGTTCTACAGCTACGACCTGGGCGACTGGCACATTATCTCGCTGAACAGCGAGATCGGCATGAGCGAAACCTCCACGCAGTTGGCCTGGTTGCGCGCCGACCTCTTAGCAAACACGAAGCAATGCACTCTGGCCTACTGGCACAAACCGCTGTTCAGCTCGGGCGAGCACGGCAGCCTTGTGAAATCGAAGCTCGTCTGGCGGGAGTTGCAGGAGTACAACGCGGAAGTCGTGGTGGTCGGTCACGACCACAACTACGAGCGGTTCGCCCCACAGGACACACTCGGCATCGCGGATCCGGATCGCGGCCTCCGCGAGTTCGTGGTGGGGACGGGGGGAACCGACCTGCGCACCATGAACGCGCCGGTTCCCAACAGCGAGGTACGAAACAGCGACACGCACGGCGTGCTCAAGTTCACGCTGTATTCCACCGGGTACGAGTGGGAGTTTGTTCCGATTGCGGGGAAGACGTTTACCGATAGCGGGAGTGGCACCTGCCACTGACCTGCGTCAACTGACGAGCGGGGCTGCCTCCATGACTGTCGGCGCGCCGTTCCGCACGGGCCGCACATCCTGAGTGGCCTCGAGCCATCCCTGGAACATGAGCACTGTCCACAGGTCGATGTTCCAGTTCGCGGCGCCCCGGAGGTGTTGCAGCCACTTCTTTCGGATCGGCGCGGGCCGCAGCATCCCCTCACGGCGCAAGCGCTCCTCGTTCAGCAAGCCCTCGGCCCAATCCCGCAACGGACCGCGGAGCCAGTCAGCGACGGGAATGTCAAAGCCTTGTTTGGGACGGTCCGTCAGCTCGTTCGGCAAGTAGCGGGTCAGCAGCTCTCGGATCACCCACTTGCCGCGACCGCGACGCATCAGCAGGTCCGGTTGGAGCTGCCACGCGAACTCGATGACGCGGTGGTCGAGCATCGGAATGCGTGATTCCAGACTCACCGCCATACTGGCGCGGTCGAGTTTCACGAGAATATCGTCCGGCAGGTACGTGACCAGGTCCAAGTACATCATCTGACGCATCGCGTCGAAGCTGACCCGGCGGGACGGGGCGCCGAACCCTGGCGGAACGGCGTGGGCGCCCACCACGACATCCAAGGGGTCCTTCCAGTACGACATGAGGTAGTACCACAGTGCGGTGGGGGAGTCGGCACGAATGATATCAGCCGCCTGCCCGATCCGGTCCCGTAGCGTCCGCTTCCCGGTCCAGCGCCGGAAGGCCGAGTCGGGAAGCCACACGGTCCGGTGCGAGGCGCCGAGCAGCGCCGCGATACTCCGCCGCAGCGGCAGTGGTACTCGGCGCATTCCTGCCCACAATGCGGGACCGCGACGGTAGCGCTTGTACCCGGCGAACAGCTCGTCGCCGCCGTCGCCCGACAGGCTCACAGTCACGTGGCGACGCGTCATCTCGGAGACGAGGAACGTGGGAATCTGCGACGGGTCGGCGAACGGTTCGTCGTAGATGACCGGCAGGCGCGGGATGACGTCGAGCGTCTGCGACGGGGTCACGTACAGCTCCGTGTGTTCGGTGCCCAGCTCGCGCGCGACGGACGACGTGATGTACTGCTCCCTATGCCGAGTGTGCAGGTGCCTGGCGATGGCCGCGGCATGTTGCGCTTCATTGTATCGCGCCTCGGCAAAGCCGATCGTAAACGTCCGGACCGGTAGGTGAGTGTTGGCCTGCATGAGCGCGACGATCAGAGACGAGTCGACGCCGCCCGAGAGAAACGCCCCCAGCGGCACATCGGACTCCATGCGCACCTTGACCGCATCCGACAGCAGCTCGTTCAGGCGATCGATCGCCTCCTGATCCGTTCCGGTGAACGGGCGCTCCAGGCCCTGCTCGGCGGCCTGGCGGGCGGACCAGTACTCAATCGGCTCGGCATCCCGCCCGTCAGCCCGCCCCGCCCGTACGCTGAGAATCGTTGCGGGCGGCAGCTTGAAGACACCCTCGTAAATGGTATGCGGCGTGGGCACATAGCCGTGGCGGAGAAACAGCGCGAGGGCGTCGCGGTCGATCTCAGCGCGGAACGCCGGGTGCACGCGGAACGCCTTAAGCTCGGAGGCGAACAGAAGGGTGTCGCCCTGCCAGGTGTAGTACAGCGGCTTCTCACCCGCCCGATCGCGGACGAGGTGTAGCGTCCGCTGCTGCCGATCCCACAGGGCGAACGCGAACATGCCGTTGAAGCGCTCGACTGCGTCTCGCACGCCCCACTGGCGCACGGCGGCGAGCAGGACCTCCGTGTCCGAGCCGCCACGGAACTTGTGACCTACTGCCTCGAGCTCTGCCCGGAGCGCCCGAAAATTATAGATCTCGCCGTTGAAAGTCGTAATGTACCGTCCGTCGCCCGAGCGCATTGGCTGATGCCCGCGCGGCGAGAGATCGAGTATCGATAGGCGCCGATGACCGAACACGATCCCGGCGTCGGCGTCGATCCAGATGCCGTCATCGTCGGGCCCGCGATGCTGCAGCGCCATTGTCATGCGCTCGACAATCGTGGCCGCGAATTGCCCGTCCAGGCCCGCAGGGCTCAGGAAGCCCGCGATACCGCACATGTCAGCGCCCTGTAACGGGGGAGACGGGTCCCAGCTCGCGCGCCTGGCGGTGCGCGTAACGCCGGTAGGGACCCGGCAGCACGACACGAAGGAAATCCTTGCAGCGGCGCATGAACATCGCCCGGCCCCAGCCGTGGAACTGTGCGAGCGCTCCGATCCGGGCCGGATGCGTCGTAACCTTGGGGCAGTATCGTCCCATCACCCAGCAGCCGTTGACCGATTGCGGAGCGAGCGTCGGCTCGGAGGTGAACAGAAACGAGAGGCCGGCCTCGCCCGCCGACTCGAGCACGCGCGGTGAGATGTCTCCTCCGGGCACGGATGCGACGGTGCATGCTTCACCCAACAGATCCGCGAGCCGCTCGCAGCTCGTTCGCCACTCGGCCACCATCTGCGTCACCGTCTGCTCCCGGAAGATTTCGGGGTGGGTGTGCGAGTGGCTGCCGATCACGTGCCCCGAGCGGTGCAGGTACCGGATCTCGGCGGCGTCCAGAAACGTCCGCTCGCCGATCCGCTCGGTGATGATGAAGAAGTGTCCGCGCCAGCCGCGTTGCGACAGCGCGTCCGCCGCATGCACCGCGCTCTTGCCGCCATCGTCAAACGTCAACAGCAGATGGCGACCGGGCGCCGTCGGATCGATCGCCGTTACGCGTTCGGGACGCACGGGTCCCGCCGCGATCGCATCGAGGTGCCGCTCGAAGGCGGCGACGCCGAGGGTGTACGGAGCGGCGCCGGGGCGTTGCAGCCCCGATTCCCCGGGGCGATCGGTGACGTCGTGGTACGCGAACGAGGCGACGAGCGTCTTGGAGCTCACGAGCCGGATCACCGGGACAACGGCACTTCGGCCTGCGGGACGCGCCGCGTGAATCCCAGCGCCAGCTCCAGGACGCACTTCACAAATCCGAGCCCATAGCTGATGTGCAGCACGGGGAACGAGAGCGCGAGCGCCGCTGCGCTCCGGAACCCTTCGCGCCGCCACGTGGTGAACGAGAACTTCAGCACCGCCATCAGATACGTCGCGCAAATTGCGGCGAACAACACGCCGCTGCCGGGCACCCAGGGGCTCACGATCGCGGTGGCCGCGAGGGTCATCACGAAGCCGGGTGGGACGA
This sequence comes from Gemmatimonadales bacterium, assembly GCA_035710265.1. GTDB lineage: Bacteria > Gemmatimonadota > Gemmatimonadetes > Gemmatimonadales > GWC2-71-9 > 20CM-2-65-7. The sequence goes on from DASTDR010000026.1 coordinate 9,319, forward strand.
GCTGACGGGCCGTCATCACACGGCCCAACTTGCGCGCCACGAGCGGCTTCGAATACCCGTACTGGAAGGACATCCGTGCCACCTGCCGGAAGGATTCCCTGGCGAAGTAGTAGCACACGGCGGTTGGCACGAGCAGAATCCGACCGCCACGCTCGATCAGGCGGGCATTGAACTCACTGTCCTCGTCACGCACTTCCTCATCGAAGACGCCCACGCGCGCAAACGTCTCGCGGCGACAGCAGAAGAACGCGACGGTATCGACCCAGCGCGGTTCCTGCACCCCGATGCGGAAGTGCGAATTCCCCACGCCGAAAGGATGCGACATCGCAATGGCGATACCTCTCGCCGTCGGCGTCTGGTTGGCGGGCATCGTGACCAGCACACCGCCGACGTTGTCGGCACCGGTCCGCACCAGCGCGCCGACCAATTCGCTGATGTAGTTGTTGGGGTATACCACGTGGGCATCCATACGCACCAGAATGTCGCCCCGGGCCGCGCGAATCCCGATGTTCAGGGCTGCCGCCTGAATGCGTCCCGGGTTATCCAGCACACGGACCACGGGATGCCGCGACGTATAGTCCTGGAGAATCGCTCGCGTGCGGTCGTCGCTGCGACCATCAACCACCAGCACCTCGAGGACGCCGTCCGGATAGTCGCTCGCGAGGATTGAATCCAGGCAGCGCTCGATAAAGCGCTCCTCGTTGCGGCACGGGACGATGACCGATACGGTCGCGACGTGCGCGTTGCGAGTCGTCATGCGCTGCTCTCCGGGAGTGCGGTGGGTGTCTTCGAGTCGCGATCCGGATAACGATTGGTGACCGGCAGTCTCACGAGTGTAGCGCCTCGGCAGGTTGGGGCGAACGCGAGGAGGCGGGCAGAACCGGTGCGTGCCTTGGGCCAGCGGGCTGTGTCGCGCGCGTCCGAGAGAACCATCCGGCGACCGCGGTGCGAACCAACCCGCCCAACTCGCCGCTCGCCTGGATCCACTCGGCCACGGCCGGCCAGCCGTCGTCCAGGCTCCAGGTCTCGCTGTGCGTTCCGGCAGGCTGCGGACCGAACAGCTCCCGCAATCCCGTCACGATGGTGGGATAGCGATACGGAAAGCCGGGCGGGGCGCCCGCGATGATGTGCAGCAGTCGCTTGATGTCGCCCCAGATCCATCGGAGTGTGACGCCGGTCCTGAAGTCGCTCGCCGGTTGCACCCGCTCGCCGCGCAGCAGCTTTACCCACAGGGCGGGGAAGTCGACACCGCACGCCACGGCGAGCGAGAGTGAGCCCCAGAACCGCCCGTTGACCTCCATCAAGCAAGGCTCGTTCACGCCATCATCGCGGAATTCGATCATGGCGGGTCCGTACCATCTCATGGCGCTGAGGAGTCGGCGCGCGGGGTCCCGGGTCCGTTCATCGAGTGGAATCGACCGACGCAGACTGCTGCCCGATCCCGACGGCCGGATATCGCGGAGACGTTCGTGCGCGAACCAGACGAGCGGCTTGCCCTCGTCGCACAACGCGAACACGCCTTTCCCCTGACCGGGGACCAGACCCTGGACGATCGGCCAGAAGTCCCCCTGCCGGCAGGCGAGCGCCGTGGCCTCGAGCTCGGACGCGTTCGATGCGTATTGCGCGCCGCGATCCTGGAGAAACCGCTCGCCGTCCCAGAAATCACTGAATCGCGGCTTCAGGATCACCGGATAGCCGATCGCCTCGGCGGCCTCGTGGCATTCGGCGAGCGACGCGGGGACGTGAGTCGGCGGGATCCGAACTCCGCATCCGACGGCGTGTTCGATGGTCCGCGCCTTATCGAAGGCTTGCAGGAGCATCTCTTGCGGTCCGCACCCAACCGCGATCCCCAGCGCTTCCCACTGCTCACGCGCCATAGCGCACAACAGACACGAACGCTCGCGTTGCGGAAGCACGAGCTGCACGCCGTGCTGGCGAGCCCACTCACGCAGCTCCGCGAAGCCCGCGATCGTCTCCCCGCTGACCCGAACGTGGCCACGGCAATACCGCGACCAGGCCGCGAGCGGAAAGCGCCTTGTGCTCGCGACGAAAACGGTGTATCCCGCCCGCCCGAGCGAGCGCACGCACACCAGTGCCTGCGTCGTATGCCCGTCCAGCACGAGCACGCGGCCGGGCGTCACAGCGACCCCTGGTTTACTTGATCGAAGTCGTGCATCGCGACGTCACGCCGATCGGGCATCCGGGCGACCACCGCCCGCCACAGCGCCGCCTGCGCCTGCGTGAGATCCACATTGGCGATCGTCACATGTGACGGCACCCAACCCAGGACCGTCTGATACGCCGCCCAGCGCCGCTGCAGGTACTCCACGGTGTACTCGCCCTTGCGCCCGAATGCGCGCTCGGGCGGCACATCCAGCAGCACCGGGACGTCGGGAGTGCCCGTGAACGCCGCCAGCAGGCGATTCCAGGGACTCGGCCCGCTCTCCGACAGGTCCACCAGCGTGTCGTAGAAGTAGCGGTCCATGATGAAGACCCGCTTCGTGAGCTTCTCGAACGCCAGGCGATACAGCGTGAAGATGAGCAAGTCGATCGGATAGATGCAGCGCCGCACCGTTTCGCTCCACAGAATCGCGTACCGGATCCGGCGGAGTGCGCGTTTCAGCGGGCTGCGGTTGCCGGGGCGGGCGAGATCCAGCGGATCGCTGCCGTGCGGCAGCGGGGCTGGCGCGTCCCGGCCCAGGAGGCGCAGCAGCGCGTTCCTGGCCGCGCGTGCGTACGCATAAATGCCGACGTCGTCGTTCATGTGGAGCACGGCGACGGATCGACCCTCACGCTCGAGCGATGCCTGGAGCCATTTGATGAGTGTCGATTTGCCAGCCCCGTCGAGGCCGGAGAATGTGATCAGCATGGATACCTCGGCGGGATGTGCGAGGGAATCGCGCGTGACGCGGTGGCGAGGCTGCCAGCGGCGGCGCACCATGCCAGCACGAGCCAGAACAGTTTCAGACCGATGTAGTTGCCGCTCATGTTGCCCATGAGCAGCGCCACGAGCATCGCGAGCGGCAGAATCCCGTGGTTTCCTCGGCGCCCTTGCCACCCGCCCCAAAAGCACAGGGCAACGCCCAGGAGGAAGGGCAGGGCGCCGGCAACGCCCAACGACGTCAGGAGCTCGAGCACGAGATTGTGCGTGTCGCGCCACGTGCGAAATTCGTCCGGGACGCGCCGTGCGAGCTCGTACTTGTTTTGCCCCGGTCCCCAGCCGAGCAGCGGCCGCTCGAGGAACAGTCCCCACGCCGCGGGGAAGATTCGCTCGCGGCCGGCAAGATTCCCCTCGCCGACTTGTTGGAATCGCTCCCGCATCAGCGGGAGCTGCCACGCCGCCCACGCGAGGAAAACGATCGCCAGGGCCGCGATGATCGTGTTACGGAGCTTCATGAGAATCGTCCCGCCGCCGACCGTGAACGCCCACAGTCCCAGGGTGAGCGACAGAATGCTCCCTCGAGATCCGGTTTTCACCAATGCGACGGCGATCAGGGCCACCAGCGGCCAGGCGAGCACGCGCGGGCGCAGCAATTTGCGATCTCGTCCGTACGTCAGGCCGACCAGCGCGAGTGCGCCTGAGGCGAGGATCAAGCCCGCGTGGTTCGCGTTCTGCCCGAAGAGCGTGACTCGTCCCGACTTCTTTACCCACGCCTCATTCAGGTTGACGGCGCCGCCCAGCGTGAACGCCGCGAGCGCGACGCACGCAAGACCGAAGACCAGCCATGTTCTCGTCGCGACGCTGTCGTCGTGCATCAGGTTGTAGACCGCCCAGAGGATGAGCAGGTTCTCCAGGCGCAGGACGAAGGACTTCGTGGCATCCGCAGGGTAGGTCGCGCCGCCGGACACGAAGCTCAGCCAGAATACGCACAGCGCCGCCGCAAAACACCATGCCGCCCCGGGCAGCCGCGCAAAACAGCGCGCGGGCTGGAACAGCGTGGTGAGCAGGAAGATGGTGCCGGTGAGCGTCGTGATTTCCACCGGGATCGAGCGTTGGGGCCACTCGAAGGGCAGCGAGAACACAAACAAGTACAGGCTCCACCGCACGAGCGGATGAATCGCCTCCGCCACCGGACGCGACGCCGTCGCCGCGCGCACGCCGATCGCCGGAGCCCACACGCCCGTCGCTGATATCACGCCGGTGTTCCGCCCGCGCCTTCGCGCAGTGCCTGCAGCCTCGCCAGGAGTTCGTACGCCGTCCGGTCAACGCTGCCGCGCGCCGTCGAGACGATCCACGGATGAGGAGCGCCGGCGGCGACGAGCTCGTCGATCACACGCGCGAACGCATCTCGGTAGGCGCGGAGCAGCGCCTGCACCGAGCGGTCCCCCGTGTACACAAAGGGATGCAGCGGGCGGTTGCGCAGCCGCGGACCGAGCACCCCGTCCGGAGCATCGAGCCATACGATGACGTCCAGCTCCGCCGCCCACTGGGCGATCGCGCGCCGCCACCAGTCTTCAAACCCTTTCGTTTGAATGCGTCGCTCACCGTAGACCAGGATTCGCGCGAGCAAGTACACCGGCCCCTCGTCGAACACCAGAATGCCGCAGTCTTTGGTCTCCCGGACCAGCTTGTGCAGCACATGGAGTCGCAGCAGCCGCTTCATTTCCTTGAACAGCACGCCGCGAAACGGCCGATGGATTTGCAGGAACGTCGGCAGCATCGCAGGGACATTCGCCAGGTACTGCCACCACGTGATCCGTGGGCGCACGCGCGCCTCCGGCTCGAGGCGCGCGAGAGCGCCCGCGAGCGAGCTCTTGCCCACTCCGGCGACCCCGACGAGAGCAACGACGAGTGGCCGATCTGGCGGTCGTGACCGCATCGGATCGGCTCTAACCGCGACGATTGTCATGCAGCAGGCCTCCTCCGCGTGTATCTAGGGCGCGGTTGCTGGCCTGATTAGCACAACTCATGCGCGCCGCGGTTACCAGCTAACCGCTTGTCAGGACATCAGATAAGGCCAGTGGGCTCCAGCAGCGACGGGTTGGTTGCCACGCGCTAGCCACACAATCGCGAGCAGCGTGCGACGCCCCGCAAGATGAGACGCGACTGATCGTTCGGGGCACGCCTTGGTGCGAAACTTGTAGAGGCGTTCTCGAGATGGGACTTTCCAGCCCCCTGATGACCGTAAAAGCCCTCGGCGTGGTGACCGATCTGTTCACGCGCTTGCACGCCGGGGGTATCGTGTATTGCCACTGGAAGAGCAACGAGCACCTGGAGGCGTCGATGTCCGGCGCGACCGATTTCGATCTGCTGATCGATCGCAACGACGCGCAGGCGGTGATGGCGATCTTCAGCGAACTGCACATCAAGCGCTTCGAGGTCGCCCCATTTCACCGATACCCGGGAGTGGAAGACTACCTGTGTGTCGATCCGGAGACCGCCAAGCTGATCCACCTGCACGTGCATTATCAGCTCACGGTCGGAGAGAAGCTCCTGAACGGCCATCGGCTGCCGTGGGAGGACATCGTCCTCTCGACCCGGGAGCTCGACGCGCGTCATGAGATCTACGTCGCCGACCCGCACGTCGAGCTGGTGCTGCTCGTGGCTCGCGCCGCCCTCAAGCTTCGTCTGCGGGACCTGCTGCTGGGCACGTTCAGACGAAGCTGGTTCCAGCAAAAGGTGCTACGAGAGTTCGCCTGGTTGGCGCGCAGAGTCGAGCGCGAGCGCTTGCTCGATGTCGCAGGCCGTCTCGTCGGTGCCCGGGCGGCCCGCATCCTGCTGGAAATGGTCGATGCGGCGCCCCGCAAACGCCGGCTGCTCGCCTTCCGGCGCGCCTGCGAACCGAGCCTGAAGAGATATCGGAGTTACAGCTCGTGGGGCGCGCGGATTCGCCGGTGGCTGCGGGAGGCCCGGACGCTCTGGTGGTGGATGGAGAATCGGTATCACGGCGTGCCCAAGAATTCTTCCCGGACCTGCCCGCAGGGTGGCAGCGTGATCGCCTTCGTGGGGGACCGGCCGGGGCGCAGGTCCGCCATTGCGAGGGCGGTGGCCGAGTGGCTCGCCGAAGAGGTAGCGGTAGTGCCCATCCGCCCTGCGCCGCGCCTGCCGGCGCGTGCTCGGCGGGCCCGCAGCCTGGGGCATGTCGTGATTGTCGACGGATGGCCGGCTGCCGAATCGAGCGCGCCGGACGTCGTCGTGAATCTTGATTCGTCGCCGTCTCCGTATCCACCGACTACGCGCGTCGTGGACATCGATGCCAATCTGCCGATAGAGCGCGTCTTGCCCGAGGTCAAACATGCGATCTGGCAATACATCTGAGCGGCCCATCCGAGTCCTGATGGTCACGGCGGGATGGCCGTCGAGCCAGGCGCAGACCACCCACTTCATCAAGCGCCAGGCGGAGTCACTTCAGGCGGCCGGCATCGACGTGGAAGTGTTCCACTTCCGCGGCGGTCAGAAACTGAGGAAGTACGTAACCGCGTGGGCTCAGGTGCAGTCCCGACTCGCGGTCGGGCGATACGATCTGGTGCACGCGCAGTTCGGCCA
>DASTDR010000027.1:0-2411 GCA_035710265.1 Gemmatimonadales bacterium
CCGGCCCGGGCCGGTGGCGCTACATTGGCGCCCTTGCAATTATCGGACATTCCACGGAGATAGGCGATGAAGGATGCGGCTGGTTATGAACTAAGCGGGGCGAGTGCGCGCAGCCTCGACGCGCTGGAGCAGGGACTGCGCGAGTTTCGCTGCTATATCGGCGACCCTGTCGCCACGGTCGAGCGCGCCCTCGCGGACAACCCTGCGCTCACGATGGGCCATGTCCTGAAGGCGTACCTGTACCTGCTCGGCACCGAGCCTGGTGGACTGCCGGTCGCCCGTGAAGCGCACGCGTCGGCAGCGGCGCTCACCGCGAACGACCGTGAGCGACGCCACCTGGAAGCGATCGGCCACCTGGTCGCGGGGCGCTGGCGCGCAGCCGGCCTCGCGCTCGAGGACCTGAGCGTGGACTATCCGCGCGACGGTCTCGCGCTCCAGGCGGGGCACCTGGTCGACTTCTTCGTCGGCGATTCGCGCATGCTGCGCGACCGCATCGCTCGCGCGCTCCCCGCATGGAGCGGGAGCGTTCCCGGCTACCACGCGGTGCTGGGCATGCACGCGTTCGGGCTGGAGGAAACCGGCGACTACGCGCGCGCCGAGGCGCAGGGACGCCTCAGCGTCGAGCTGGAGCCCCGCGACACCTGGGGCCAGCATGCCGTGGCGCATGTGATGGAAATGCAGGGACGACGCCGCGACGGTATCGGCTGGATGCGCGCCGCGCCCGATGCCTGGTCGCGCGACAGCTTCTTCGCCGTGCACAATTGGTGGCACCTGGCGCTGTTCCACCTCGGCCTGGACGAGATCGACGAGGTGCTCGCCCTGTACGACGGCCCGATCTACGGCAAGGCCTCCGGCGTGGTGCTGGAGATGATCGACGCGTCGGCCATGCTGTGGAGGCTGCACCTGCGCGGGATCGACGTGGGCGACCGGTGGAATGTCCTGGCCCGGAACTGGGAGGCCGCCGGAGGTGCCGGCAGCTACGCGTTCAACGACATGCACGCCATGATGGCCTACGTCGGCGCCGGTCGGAACCGGGCCGCCGAGACGGTGCTCGAGGCCCAGCGCGCCGCGCTGGAATCCGCCGGCGATAACGCGCAATTCACGAGCGAGGTGGGCAGTGCCGCCACGCGGGCAATCAGGGCGTTCGGCGACGGGAACTACGCCGAGACGGTCCGGCTGCTGAGACCCATCCGGAACCGCGCGCACCGCTTTGGCGGGAGCCACGCGCAGCGCGACCTGATCGATCTCACGCTCATCGTGGCCGCCTCACGGGCGGGCCAGAATCGGCTGGCGACGGCGCTGCTCGCCGAACGGGCAAGCGTGACGCGCAAGGCTCCCGAAACACTCCGGAATGCCAAGGTGGAGAAGGTGTTCGAAGTCGCCTGACCTTTAGTTACTGCGGCTGGATCCCGGCCGCCTTGACGAGCTTCGCGTACTTCGCCAGGTCGTTCTTGATGACCTGCGCGAATTCTTCCGGCGTGTTCCCGACCAGCTCGTTGCCGCCCTGCGTCGCCAGGCGCTCGATCACGTCGGGCTTCTTCAGCGCCTCGACGACTTCGCGATGGAGCAGATCGATCACGGCCCTGGGCGTGCCCGCCGGCGCAACCACCGCCTGCCACTGCGTCAGCTCGAAGTCCTTCAGCCCCTGCTCGTCCAGCGTCGCCACCCCGGGCAGCGAATAAGCGCGCTTGCGCGCGGTCACCCCGAGCGCCTTCAGCTTGCCCGCGCGCACGTGCGGCACGGCGGTGATGATGGTGTCGAACATGTAATTGATCTGCCCGCCGAGCACGGCCGCGAGCGCGGCGGCGCTGCCGGTATAGGGCACGTGGACGGATTTCGTGCCCGTCATCAGGTTGAACAGCTCGCCCGAAAGATGGTTGCCGCCGCCGACGCCGGTCGAGCCATAGGTCAATTGACCCGGCTTGGCCTTCAGCACGCCGATGAAATCATTCAGGCTGGAAGCCGGCAGCGAGGGCGGCACGACCAGTACGTACTGGTACGCCGTGCCCTGGGTAATGGGAGCGAAATCCCGCACCGGGTCGTACGGCACGTTCCGGTAGAGCACCGGGTTCACCGTCATCGGGCCGCTGTTGCCCATCAGCAGCGTGTAGCCGTCGGGCTGCGCTTTCGCGACAATATTGGTGCCGATGCCGCCGTTCGCGCCCGGACGGTTGTCCACGACCACGGTCGTCCCCAGCGACTCGGTGAGCTTCTGGGCGACGGTGCGCGTGAAGATGTCGCCGGCGCCGCCCGGCACATAGGGGCAGATGAAGCGGATCGGGCGCGCCGGGTAATTCTCCGCCGCCCCCGGCGTCTGCGCGGGCGCGGCGCACGCCCACAATGCAGCCATGGCCGCGAGGGTCGGGCAGCCCCATGATTTTTTCATGAACCCTCCTCCTGTAACGCTGGCG
>DASTDR010000028.1:0-2809 GCA_035710265.1 Gemmatimonadales bacterium
GGCCGGAGCCGTCAACGAGCTGGCAGCTGTCCTCGGCGATGCCCCACGATCGCAGCCGCCGGCGAAGGCCCTCGAGCGCCGCATCGTTGGTGGGAAACATTCCCCTGTCCGCGTTGAGACGCATCAGCGCCTCTCCGTACACGTTGATGCTTTCCTTCAGCAGAGGCCTGGCGATTTCCGCCAGGGTGCGCGACCGGTACGTGAACAGCACCGTTCCGGACGTCCGGTCCGGCGGCGGCCGGAGGTCGTCAACGTCCGCGGCTTCGCCGCTGATGTCGATCCCGCCCTCCAGCAGACGGCTGCGCAGGACGGCCGCGAACCACAGCGTTGGATTGCCAACGGCGATGCCGATGTCCACGGGTGGAGCGCCCACGGGTATCGAACCGGCGATCGTGAGCGATGACTCGCCGGGACGCTGCTCCGGCCACAGGAGCTGCTGCGACCGGGCCGGGCCGGTCACCGAGCGATTGACGACGGGGGGAGACGCGCGCGACGGGAAACCGAGGGTCGTCGGCAATCCTTCGGCAGAGGCGGGTGCAACCGTCACGACAGTCCGGTTCTCGGCCAGGTTGAGCGCGCCGAACACGGCGCCGTTCGTGTAGCCGAGATCGTCCCACGCCCACGCACGCTGTGGCCGGGGCTCCTCGACCGCGTCGTCGTCTCCGACGATTCGACCCTCGATGCGCGTGATGCCGGCTTCCTTGACCGCGGCGACGAAGCCGGCGAGGTCGTCGCCGCCCCGCCCCCCGATCGACGGATCACCAGACCCGACGACGAGCAGATCGCCTCGAAGCACGCCGTCGACGACGGGCGCTGTCGCACGAAGCGTCGTTTCGAACCGGTAGTCCCATCCGACCGCGTCGGCCGCAGTGGCCACGCTGACCAGCTTGGCGACGGACGCTGGAACAAAGAGCGTGCGTGCGTTCAGCTCGACGAGCCGTTCGTTCCGATCGAGCGAGTGGACGACGATGCCCCAGGAACCGCGGCTGACGCCGGGCAGCTGCGTTGCCGCGAGAATCTCGGCGCGAAAGCGTGTCAGTGCCGGGGGGATCGATTCAGTGCGCCGGGCGGGCGCGGAGGCGCAGGCCGGGACCAACGTAAGACTCGAAACGCAAAATGCAAAATTCAAAAAGAAGCGAAGTCTCACTTCAAAGCATCCAGCGCCTTTATCACCTCGTCGAGTCCTGATGCCTCCAGCTTCGCGGCCCCGGGTTCGTCCGAACGGCTGGCGAACACGTCCTTCTCCGATCGACCGAACGTCACCGTTTCCTGCTTCTTCTCGTCGAAGCTGATGCTGACGACGAGCGCCGGCTTCTTGAGCGACGAGTGTGCCTGCGCCTCGTAGGATTGCGCACGCAGCCCCGTCAGCTTCGTCAGCAGGTCGTCGGCCTTGCCCGACTCCACGTCCTTGCCTGCCGCCCGCCAGACATCGCCCTTCTCGCCCTTGCTCTTCTCGAGCGTCACCGTGTCGGCGCCGCGCTTGAGCTCGACGCGGGTCGCGGTGAACGCCCGGGCGTCGAACAGGTCCTTCCGTCTGAAATCGCCGACGCTCCGGATCACGTCGTCCTTGAGCACGGGCGCCACCGTGAAGACCATCGGTCTCGAGCCATCGCGGGCGAACAGCAGCGAGTTGTCCGTCGAACCCAGCGTCAGCGTTGCCCGCGAGCTTCCCGCGGCAACGACGATCGATCCGGTGGGCTTGGTGAGTCCGTACTTGGCGAGGTTGCCGCCTTCCGGATCGACGATGCCCTGCATCTGCGTGGACGACAGGCGCTCGAGGGCGCCCTCGACCGCCGCGAAGTCCGCCCGGGCGGCGATGGGGGAGGACAGCCTCCACTCCGACCCGGTCTTGGTGAGCTGGACCTTGCTGGATCCGCTCGTCACCTCGAGGCCGTCCACGGCGTTGCGGTCGAAGGACAGGATGCGCCTGTCCCGCAGCGCGAAGGTGTTCTTGTTGAAGCTCGCGTCGAGGTACGCCGGGATGAGGAACACGCGCTTCGAGTCCTTCGCCCGGGCGTAGAGGTCCCCGCCTGTTGGTGTCTTCTCGCCGATGAGGACCCGTTGTTCGTTCGCGTCCCCCTTCTTCTTGAAACCCACCTCGAGGCGCGCCGGCTCGAGACCGTACTCGGCGAGAGCCGCCGCGTTTTCGTCCACAACCCGGTTCACTTCCAGCGACGCGAGGCTCGAGGCGAGCGACGACGCCTCGCCCTCGTCGGCGGCGGCCTTGACCGGCTCGACCAGTTGCCACTTGCCGTCGCTTTTCTGCAGCCTGGAGCTTTCGCCGTCGGCGCTCTTGACCTGGATCTCCTCGATCTCGTCCGCCGTCACCGAGCCGAAGACCTTTTCCTTGTCGGACGCGCCCGAGGTGTCCTGCTTGGAGTCGACGAAGTAGATGTAGCCAACCAGCCCGGCGAGGACGAGAACGAGGACGATCGTCGATGCAAACTTGCGCACGTTATCGCCTCCGCCACCAGGTGTAGATCCCCGCGCCGAAGACGGCGACGGGGGTCCCCACGATGCAGAGCCAGAACGCGATCGAGGATCGTGTCGCCGTCAGCGTGATCCGCCGATCGTCGGCGTCCCTCGGCCTGATGGCGATCAGGTTCTCCTGCTGAGCGAGCCAGTTGACGGCGTTCATGAAGAGATCGCGGTTCCCCTGAATCCCAATCGCGAAGTTCGCCGCGAAATCGGAGTCGCCGATCACGGCAAGCCGCGTTTCAGGCTTGGGCGCCTCTTCCTCGGGCTTGGCCGCCTCCTCCTTTGTCTTTGCCGCTTCCGCTTCGGGTTTCGCGGCCGTCTTGTCCGCGTC
>DASTDR010000029.1:0-4672 GCA_035710265.1 Gemmatimonadales bacterium
TCGTCGACGCCATCGGCAAGGTTGCGCACGACAGGGACGTCGACATACAACGAAAACTGCCGCGCATCCCCGGCCCCACCTGTAGAAGAGATGTAACTTCCTGCCACCATCATCCGTGGTCCCGGCACGGCCTCGTCGTCGATGGCGCGGCGCAGCTCGACATCGACATACGGCCAGGCGGGTCCCATATCGCGAACCGTTGTAAACCCTGCCAGCAAGGTGACTCGAGCGTTGCGGGCTCCCCAGAGTGCGTCCCGGGGTGGCGTCGATTTCACCAGCGCGTCTTCCCAGTGCACACGTTCGTCGCCAGTAAGGTGTGTGTGGAGATCGATGAGACCAGGCACGAGCGTGGCGTCGCCCAGATCGACCACCCGGGCACCGGGCACCGTGCGCACGTTCGATCCCACCTCGACGATGCGCTCGTCCTCGATGCGAATCATCGCTGGCCGGATCGGAGCCGCACCCGTCCCATCGATGAGCTGTGCGGCTCTCAGAATGGTGACCCGTGCAGGTGGAGACTGAGCGATCAGAGGCACAGCGAACAGGATCAGGGCCAGCGTCAACAACTTCACAGCGCGTCTTGTGCTGCGAAGCGGTATGGCAGTCGGAATCGCGATGCCAGCGATGCTGCCCCTTTTCATCCTCGCGGCCCTCAGTGTCCGGGTACAGTGCGGCCTAACGGACAGCGTTCACCAGCGGCGGCTCAGAATCACATAGCCGCCGTCTGGTGCAACGCGGGTTAGGCACCGCGCGATTTGCGCCATTCTGCAAAGTCCCCAGAGTGGATTCGCCGCAGCCCTTCGAGTACTGTCAGCGCTCACCTGAAACCGGGTAAATCTGGACTCTCATCGATACCACTCTCGGCCTGAAGCTCTATCTGAATACAGCCGTCATCGAAGAGCCATGCGGGCGCTCGGCAGCCGTCGCGATCACACCGACGCGCGGGAGCAGCTGCCGCCGAGCGCCCCCTCGGAGTCACTGGATTGCTGCTACGCTACGGGACCGCAGCGGGATTGAGGTGAGGGCCTGGAGCTGATCTCTCCAGACCCTCGGTGACCGCCTCGATGCTTCGACGGACCGAGCCAGTCGTCTCTCTTGTGCCACGGTTTGGGAGCCGTGTCCAGTCGGAGCGCGCTGCCGCTTCGACGTGGTGGACGCGCCGCTTCGCCAAAGGGTCTGTCGCCGCTGCAATCGTCTGTTTGCGATCTGCGTGTCGTGTGATCGCGGCCAGGCGTATTGCTCGACCGCCTGTCGCACGGCGGCGCGTCACGCATCGGTGTCCGCCGCGCGGCAACGCCATCGTCGCAGCCCCGAAGGCCGCCTCGATCATCGCGATCACCAGCGGGCCTACCGCGCCCGCGTGAGGGATCAGACTTCCCAGCGCGCCGTCGCCTTCGCCACACTGCCGGCGGACACGACGACGGATCAGGTGCCGACCGCGCCCCTGGCGGGCGCGTTGCGTTGCATGGTTTGTGGCCGGGAAAGCGCCTGGCTCCTTCCACCGCCGTGGCGGGCCCGTCGCGTGTCCCCGGAGACGACCCGCCATGATCACGCCCGAGCAGCACGCCGAGATCCGCCGGCTCTATTACGGCGAGCACTGGAAGGTCGGCACCATCGCCGCCGCCCTCGGCGTCCACCATGACACGGTGCGCGCGGCGATCGTGAACGACACGCAGGGCGTGCGGCGAGGCACGTGTCGCGCCACCGGGCTCGATCCGTACTTGCCGTTCATCCGCGACACGCTCGCGCAGTATCCGCGCCTGCGCGCCACGCGACTCTTCGACATGGTGAGGGGCCGCGGCTACATCGGCTCGGTCGTGCAGCTGCGGCGCGCGGTCCGCCTCATCCGACCGGCCGCGGCGGCCACGGTGTATCGCCGGCTCACCACGCTGGCGGCGGAAGAGGCACAAGTCGATTGGGGTGCGTTTGGCTCGATCCGAATCGGCCGGGGCGCACGCCCGCTGTCCGGCTTCGTGATGGTGCTCTCCTACTCACGCGCCGTCTTTGCCCTCTTCACCGTCGATCAGACGCTCGAGAGTTTTCTCCGCGGCCATGTCGAGGCCTTCCAGACGTGGCCGGGCGTCCCACGGACGCTGGTCTACGACAATTTGCGCAGCGCCGTCCTCGAGCGCGCCGGCACCGCGATTCGCTTTCATCCGCGGCTCCTCGAACTCGCCGGCCACTACCATTTCGCGCCGCGCCCGTGTACACCGGGCCGTGGCAATGAGAAAGGGAAAGTCGAGCGACAGATCCAGTACCTGCGGCACGCCTTCTTTGCCGCGCGCACGTTTGTCGACATCGACGACCTGAATGCCCAATTCCGGCGCTGGCGCGACGACATCGCCCATCAGCGTCCGCATCCCGACCAGCGCGATCGGACCGTTGCCGAGGTCCTCGCCGACGAGCAGCCACGGCTCCTCCCGCTCCCGGCGCATCCCTTCGAGACCGAGGTGATGCGCACAGTGACGTCGGGCAAGACGCCGTACGTCCGCTTCGATCGCAATCACTACTCGATTCCGCACACGCACGTGCGACGGCCGCTGACGCTGCTCGCCAGCCCGACGACCGTGCGGCTCCTCGCGGGCATCGAGGAGATCGCCCGCCACACCCGCAGCTACGACACGGGCCAGATCGTCGAGCAGGAGGCGCATGTCGCCGGCCTCGTCGCCGCCACGCGCCAGGACAATCCGTCAAGTGCGCGCGACCGGCTCCGCTTGGCGGTACCCGCAGCGACCACGCTGCTCGAGCGGCTGGCCGCGCGTGGCGAATCGCTGCGCTATCAGGTCGCGCGCCTCCTCATGCTGCTCGACGACTACGGTCCGCAGGAACTCGCCGCAGCGATCGACCGCGCGCTTGAGCGTGACGCTCTCGGCTCGGGCGCCATCGCCCACATCCTGGAAACCCGACGGCGGCAGCGCGGGCTGAAGCCGCCGATCCCGATGGCCCTGCCCGATCGTCCCGGCGTCCGCGATCTCGACGTCACCCCGCATCGCTTGGAGACCTACGATGACCTCACCCGATCCGATTCCGACGACGCTGAGTGACCAACTGCAACAGCTCGGGCTCGTCCACACCGCCAGCGAACTGAACGACTTCATCGCGCGGGCGACGCAGAAGCGCTGGAGTCCCGTCGTGCAGCTCGAACGCCTGGTGCAGGCCGAGCTCGAGGCCCGCCTGCGCCACCGCGTCGAGCGTCGCTTGAGAGACGCGCGCCTCGGCCGCTTCAAGCCGATGGCCGATTGGGAGTGGGCGTGGCCGAAAGCGATCCATCGGCCGACCGTCGAGCGTGTCCTCACCCTCGACTTTCTCGCCCAGCGCGAAAATGTCATCGTCGTCGCGCCACACGGGCTCGGCAAGACCATGATCGCCAAGAACCTGGTCCACGAAGCGATCCTGGCGGGTCACTCGGCGCGATTCCTCACCGCCGCCGATCTGATCCTCGACCTGACCCGGCAAGAGACCGCTCGCGCGCTCCAGCACCGCTTGCGGACCTATCTCCGCCCCACGCTGCTCGCGATCGACGAGGTCGGCTACCTCGCCTACGACGCACACGCCGCCGACCTCCTTTTCCAGGTCGTCAGCCGACGCTATGAGCAGAAGTCAATCGTGATCACCACGAACTTGCCCTTCAAGCAGTGGGACACCGTCTTTCCGAACGCCGCCTGCGCCGTCGCCCTCATCGACCGGCTCACGCACCACGCTGAAATCATCTCGATTGACGGGGAGTCGTATCGGAAGCGGGAGGCCGAGCAGGCGCAGAAGCGGAAGCAGGAGCAGAAGACAAAACGCTAATCACACCGCACCTCCGGCTCATCACGTCGGTCCAGATTTACGCGGTCTTACATGAGCGGCGACAAGCTGGTTATACCAGGAGTTCGCGTGCGCATCCTGCCGCCGGATGAAGAGGAGGATTCGCGCTTCGCCGAGCGTGTCCCGTATGAGCTGTATTGATTCGGTCTGCAGCTGGTAGAAGCCTTCGTACGACAGCACCGCGTAATCAGCCCGTGCCGACAGCCCTTCTTGCTTGGCGCGGGCCAGCAGGTCCGTGCGGCCGTTCTCGACAGAATAGAAAAGATCCTCATGCCAGATTCCGGAACGCCCTGTCTTCAAGTAGACAATCCGTGGTTCGGTTAACGCCTCGGCCTCAGAGGCCAAAAACTGCTGGATTGCCTTGGATCCCGTCTTGGTCGTTCCGATGTGAAGCAACCAATTCATGAGCGAAACCCTTCACCTTGCGTCCGACGAAGTGCGCAATCGGCCCGCGCATATCAACGACGGCTTTCAGATCGGCCATAAATGCCGCGCGAACCATGGGGCACCTGCCCTTGAATCGCTGGCCTTTGATGCTCTATTCTCCGGCTCTCCTTGCCACATGTCACACAGCATCGAATGCTCCCGCTGTAGAGGAGCCGGCTTGGTGCCGTTCGAAACGGTCGTCAGGGCAGGCATTCGGTACAGGCGATGGGCTCACCAGAACCGCCGTTGCGCCTGACCAACTTGACCAACTCCCCCCGTCAGCGCGTACGATCCGACCATGGGAAAGATCATCAACCTCTACGAAGCGAAGTCGCAGCTCTCCGCGCTTGTCGAGCAGGCGGCTGCGGGTGAAGAGATCGTCATCGCCAAGGCGGGCGTGCCTCGGGCGCGGCTTGTGCCGGTCAAGCCCCGTCTC
>DASTDR010000030.1:0-2592 GCA_035710265.1 Gemmatimonadales bacterium
GCCGGCCGGGAAGACTTCGAACGACGTCAGGCTCCAGCGGCCTTCGAGAAACTTCCGGGCGGCCTCCACCGTACCGGACCCGGTTTCCACCGGCCCTCCCTTGATGGGCGCCGTTCGCGGCGCCCCCGCGCACCCGGCCGCCGCGACGGCCAGCAGAATGACGACGCGCACCGGAACGCTCATAGGTTCAGATCCTACACGACCTCGCGTACGCGGGGTTGCGCGGATCGAGAGCCCGGAGCCGAGAGGTATAGTTGTTTTGTCCGTGGCCGACATCTCCTTGGTCGAGCGCCTTGCGGCGCTGCCAACGCTCGCCGAAATCCCCCGCCCGCAGCTCGAATGGCTCGTGGCTCACGGCCATTTTTTGCGCTTCGAGGCTGGCGACATCATGTATCACAAAGGGAGCGTGCTTCCCGGCCCATATGTCGTCCTGTGTGGGCGTTTCGCGGTTCATGTCGAGCGCGACGGCGTCGTGCAACGAGTCAGGGAGTGGAAAGCCGGCGACATCAGTGGACGGCTGCCATTCTCCCGGATGACCGAGGTTCCCGGGGACGCGATTGCCGACGAGCCGGTCGAATGCGTGGTGATTCCCTGGGAGCACGTGAAGGAGATGACCCGCGAGTGCTATGAGTTCACGGCGGTCTGCGTCCACGAGATGGTTGATCGGGCCCGCCAATTCCGATCGTTCGACCTCCAGACGGAGAAGATGACGTCGCTCGGCCGTCTGTCCGCCGGGCTTGCGCACGAGCTCAACAACCCTTCGGCCGCCGTCGTCCGGAGCTCCAAGGAATTCGCCTTGTGCCGGAAGAGGCTCGCCTCAGCGTCGCTGTTGCTTGGTGCCGCGGGCTTATCCACTCAACAGCTTGCCGTGGTTCATGCGCTCGAGTCGCCCGCCATAGAGACCGTTACCGAGGCGCGCTCGCCCATGGTGCGCGCCGATCGAGAGGATGCGATTGCGCAATGGCTCGAGGAGCACGGGATCGACGTGGAACTGTCGGAAGCTCTCGCCACTTCCGCACTGGCGCTGCGGCAGCTCGAGGACGCCGCGAAGACGCTGACGGCGCCTCAGCTCCAAGTGGCTATCGAGTACCTGGCCGCCACCGTGACAGTGAACCGCTTGACCGCCGAGATCTCTGTGGCTGCGTCGAGGATTGAGACGCTCGTTGCTGCGGTGAAAAACTACACCCATCGCGACCGTGCCCAGGTGCCCGAACCCGTGAACCTTGCGAAACACCTGACGGACACGCTGACGCTGCTCGGGTTCAAGGCGCGTGGCAAAAGCGTCACGATGGAGCTCAACCTCGAGCCGAATCTTCCGGACGCGCTGGGCCTTCCGGGAGAGCTGAATCAGGTGTGGGTCAACATCCTCGACAATGCCATCGATGCCGTGCCCGAAGCAGGACGCGTGGTGCTGACGGCCGGCAGGGATCGTGAGTCAATAGCTGTCTCCATCGTCGACAACGGCAAGGGGATTCCTGAAAAGGATCTCAGGCACATCTTCGAGCCGTTTTTCACGACCAAGCCCGTCGGGCAAGGCTCCGGCATGGGGCTCGACATCGTCCAGGCGATCCTCGTGCGCAACAACGGCTCGATCGAGGTCTCTTCCACGCCGGGGCGCACCGAGTTTCGGGTCAGGCTTCCGATCGCCGAAGTTCCGCATCAGGTGAAGGCGTGACCAAGCCCGTTATTCTCGCCGTGGACGACGATCGCGAGGTGCTCGCTGCCGTCGAGCGCGATTTGAGGAAGAACTATCGATCGAAATACCGCATCGTCTCCGCCGCGTCGGGCGCGGAAGCGCTGGAGACGGCGCAGGAGCTGAAGCGCCGCGGCACGGCGGTCGCGTTGTTCCTCGTCGATCAGAAGATGCCGGGGATGACCGGGACGCAGCTGCTCGGCGAGCTGCGAAAGCTCTATCCCGACGCCAGGAAGGTGCTCCTCACGGCGTACGCCGACACGGATGCCGCCATCGCGGCGATCAACGAGATCGGGCTGAATCACTACCTGATGAAGCCGTGGGATCCGCCGGAGCAGCGGCTCTATCCGGTGGTCGACGACCAGCTCGAAGAATGGGCGGCCAGCACTCGCCTTCCCTTCGACGGCGTGCGCGTCGCCGGGTCGCGCTGGTCGCCCCAGAGCTTCGCGGTGCGCGATTTCCTCTCGAGAAACCAGATCCCCTACCAGTGGATCGACATCGACACCGATGCGCCGACCCGCGAGCTGGTCGTGTCGACCGCCGGGGACCTGACGCGGCTCCCCGTGGTGTTCCTCCCTGACGGCAGCACGCTCATCGCACCGACGAACCTGGAACTGGCGCAGAAGGTCGGGCTGCGGACGGCCGCGACGCGGGAGTTCTACGACGTCGTGATCACCGGCGGCGGTCCGGCAGGGCTGGCCGCCGCCGTGTACGCAGCCTCGGAGGGACTGCGGGCGCTGCTCGTGGAGCAGGACGCCCCCGGAGGCCAGGCCGGGACGAGCTCTCTCATCGAGAACTACCTCGGGTTTCCCGCGGGAGTCACCGGAGCGGACCTGGCGCTTCGCGCGGCCGCGCAGGCCAGGCGATTCGGCGCTGAGCTGCTGGTCGGCCAGGGCGTC
>DASTDR010000031.1:0-15198 GCA_035710265.1 Gemmatimonadales bacterium
AGCTCAACCCCCGTCATCGCCTGCAGATGCTTGAGCATGAGTCCGGGATATTCCGGCTCCGCGTTGAGTCCTGTGCCAACCGCGGTCCCGCCGATCCCGAGGTCCGCGAGATCGTCCGCGGCCCGCACGATGCGGTCGCGATTGCGCTCGACGGTGTGTCCCCAGGCCGTGAACTCCTGGCCCAGCCGGACCGGGGTCGCGTCCTGCAGATGCGTGCGTCCCGATTTGACGATGGCGTCAAAGGCCTTCCCTTTCGTGAGGAAGGCCCGCGCCAGACGGGTCAGGCTCTCGGTGAGCGCGGCCAGTTGGGACAAGGCACCGAGCCGGATCGCGGTGGGGATCACGTCGTTGGTCGACTGCGCCATGTTGACGTGGTCGTTCGGATGCACCGGCTTGTACTCGCCGCGCCTCGAGCCGAGCAGCTCGTTGGCGCGGTTCGCGAGCACTTCGTTTACGTTCATGTTGTGCGAAGTGCCCGCGCCGGCCTGGTAAGGGTCGACCACGAACTGATCGCGGTGCCCGCCGGCGAGCACTTCATCCGCCGCGGCGATGATGGCCTCCGCCAGCTTCCGGTCGAGCCGGCCGGTGTCGCGGTGCGTCAGCGCGGCGGCTTTCTTGATCCAGACAACGGCATCGACGAAGGCCGGAAGGGGTCGCAGATTGGAGATCGGGAAGTTTTGGCGCGCCCGCTCGGTCTGAATGCCCCACAACGCGTCGGCGGGAACCGGCAACTCGCCGAGCGGATCACGTTCGATGCGTGTTTGAGCCACTACTCCTCCATCTGTCCGACGGCCGTCCGTCTCGAGCCAGGAATCACCCATGGAATCCCGCGAATTGGTTCAGCATCTCAGTGAGCGCGCGACGTTTCGCCCCGACGCGATGGCGAAGGTCGACTGTTTTCGGTCGCACCGGCTGATCGTGGGACTCAACTGCTTCGAGCCGGGACAAACGCAGGCCGCTCACACGCACGCTGGCGCCGACAAATTCTATGTGGTGCTCTCCGGAAAGGCCACTTTCGTCGTCGCCGATCATGAAATCGCCGCGGGGCCGGGCGACTTCATCGCGGCCCCCGCCGGCATTCCCCACGGTGTGCTGCGCACCGACGAGCGCACGGTGGTCCTCATGGCGATGGCCCCCGCGCCGATGTCTTCCGCCGAAACCACCCGACAGTAAACAGCTCCTTGGCCGCAGCCGCTCCGTGCGTCCGCACCAACAGGTACACGCCGAGCGCGGTGAGAAGGATCGTCGTGTAAAAGCGCCACAGCAGCAGCATCGTCACCTGGTGGCCGGGCCCAAAATCACCGGCGAATCCGGACAAGAACGCGACCTCGATGCCGCCGCCGCCCGACGGCAACGGGACCACGAGCGCCGCGTGCAGTAACGCCAGCGCGCCGAAGAACATCACGGCAAACGGTGGTGCGTCGGGACTGCCCCACACGAGCGCAGGCAGGATCAGGGCGCGGGCGGCCAGACTGACGACAGTGCACAGCGCGCCGCCCAACAGCACCCACCACGGGGCGCGGCGCACATGGGCCAGCGCGACCCGCCACTGCCGCCGCACGCGATGCCGAACGGCGCCAGCGCGGACCATCCGCTGCAGGGCCCAGATGACGATCAGCACCAGCAACGCAATCAGCTCGATGGCCAACAGATCGCGCGCCAGGTTGTGCGTCATGAAGCGATCGATCGCCGCACTCCAGTCCGGGACGTAATAGACCGCGAGGGCGATCGCGACGAGTCCGAACACCGGCCATTCGGCGGCGACCTCGACACCCAAGGCCACGAGCGCGGTCACCACGCGCATCCCGGACCAGGTCATGCCGAGGAAGCGCGCCGGCTCGCCGCCGAGCCGGTTCGGTGTGAAGGTCGACGCCGCTTCGCCGTACAGATTCAGCCGCAACGCGTCGCGGAACGAGAGCGTGCCCCCGGCCGCGCGGCTGGCGAGCTGAATGCGCCAGGCGCGCGTGATGCAGTCCACCGCCAGCAGGAAGAGGGCGAGCGCGTGGTTCAATCGGAACAGTCGCCGAGCGGATAGATAAAGCCGCAGTTGCGGCAGGGGTTCTTGCAGCCCCATGGCTTGGGCTGCACGGCGGCGCCGCAGCGCATACAGGTCGGACGCTGGCGCCCGCCCGTCCCCGGCGGGGAGGGGAGCTTAGCCGATCCGGTTGACGCCGGTGAGGAAGGGATTGGCGCGCCGCTCTTGTCCGATGGTCGTTTCGGGTCCATGTCCGCTGTACACGATGGTCTCGTCGGGAAGCGAGAGCAACTCGCGCTCGATGCTGGCAATCAGGGTCTCGAAATCACCGCCGGGCAGGTCGGTCCGGCCGATGGAGCCGGCGAACAGCACGTCGCCGACGAACGCGATACCGTGCCCGATCAGGCACACGCTGCCCTGCGAATGGCCCGGCGCGTGCCGAACCTCGAAACGCAGATCACCGACGGCGAGCCGCTCGCCAGGCACCATGTCGCGGTCCGGCGCCGGCAGCGCCGGCGGCGGCGCCAGCCCAAACGCCCCGGCCTGCTGCGGCACCGCGTCATACAGGGCCCGGTCACCGGGATGCAGCCAGACTGGCGCGCCCGTTTCTTCCGCCACGCGCGCCACGCCCACGACGTGATCCAAATGCGCGTGGGTCAGCCAGATCGCGACAGGCGTCGCGCCGGTGTCCTCGATCTTGTGGAGGATCAACCCGGCTTCTTCGCCGGGGTCGACGATGGCGCACTGCCCCCCCCGGGCTTGCTCATCGACGACGAGATAGCAATTCTCGGCGAACACGCCGTTGGTGATGGGAATGACTTTCATACCTTGACCGGCTTGCCGTCCGTCTGCTCGCGCAGCGCCTTGAGAAACTTCTCCACCGCGATCGCGGCCGTCGTCGCATCGCCCACCGCGGTCGTGATCTGGCGGGTGAGCTGGCTCCGCACATCGCCGGCGGCGAACAGGCCAGCCATCGACGTCATCATCTTGTTGTCGGTGATCAGATAGCCGCCCGCGTCGTGGTCGACGTGTCCTTCGACGAGCTGCGTATTCGGCTTGAAGCCCGCGAAGATGAACACGCCGCCCACCGCGAGATTGGAGGTCGCGCCGCTCACCTTGTTCTCGAGCACCGCGTGCGTGACGCCCTTCTCGTTCCCCACGATCTCCGGCACGACTGTGTTGCGGATGACCTCGATCTTGGGATTGGCGAAGGCGCGCTCTTGAAGGATCTTCGACGCGCGGAACTCGTCGCGGCGGTGGACCAGGGTTACCTTGCTGGCATACCGCGTCAGATAGTCGGCCTCCTCGACCGCGGCATCCCCACCGCCGACGACCGCCAGATGCTCGCCCTTGAAGAACGCCCCATCGCACACGGCACAGTAGGAGACGCCCTTCCCGGCGTATTCCTTTTCGCCCGGGATGCCGAGCTTCACGGGCGTCCCGCCGGCGGTGAGGATGACGGCCTGGCTGCGATAGGTATCGCCGCGCGCGGTTTCGACGTCGAACCAGCCGTCCGCGTCTCGCCGAATCCGTTCCACGGTGTCGGTGACGATCTCGGCGCCGAACTTCTTGGCGTGCTCGGTCATCTTCTGCGCGAGCTCCCAGCCTTTGATACTCTCGAACCCGATGTAGTCTTCGATCAGGTCGGTGTTGAGCAGCTCACCGCCGGGCGCGCCCCGTTCGATCGTTACCGACTTGAGCATGCCCCGGCCCGCGTACATCGCGGCGCACAGTCCCGCAGGACCGGCGCCGACGATGATCACGTCGTAGACGAGTGCGCCACGCGTTGTCATGAGCTCTTGAATTCCAGTCGGGGGGGATCCCCTTCCCCCGCAAGGGCGCGCGCCAGCTGCGCGCGGAACTCGACGATGTCGAACTCGATGTCGGGCCGATTGCGTCCGGCCAGCTTCTCGAGGGCTGCCGCTCCAACCACGACCGTACCATGGCGGTTCCCGCGGGCCCGATGCAGCAGCGCGGCGGCAGCCTGAATGAACCCCTGCCACACCCGCGCTTCATCTTCCTTAATAATAGAACGCCAGACTGTTTCCAACGCCTCGTGCGCCAGCCAGAACTCACCACCGTTGAACAACTCCCGGGCGTGCTCGAGGTAGCGGCGGCGGCTTTCAACCGTCATCGGTGGTCGGTTATCGGTCATCAGGCTGACGACCGACGACCGATGACTGAGGACCGATGTGCAGCAGATTCAAGGCTCCGTGGCAACTGGAAATCGTGCCGACGAGGATCTCGGCGCTCCCGCGCGCGCCGGCGTCCGCCACGAGCCGATCGCCCGCACGTACGGCCTCGGCCGCGAACATGCCGACGCCGAAGACCTGGTGCTTGCAAACGAACAGCGCCGGCCCGGTCGCACCGATGCGGGCGGCAAGATCACGCACGGTGTCCGCCATCTCCCAGGTACGAGGCCCGCCAGTCGCGGGACAGAGCGCGGGCTCGATGCAATGCGTGGGACAAATCCAATCCGCCCAGGAGACATAGCGGGTCGCGTCCGCTGTTCCGCTCGGGCGATCGTAAGGGGTCGGAACCGTACCGGGAACGCGTTCGACCGACACCGCCCGCTCTGGCCACCGGCCGCGGGCCTGTTTCAGAACCCATTCGAACATCAAATGCGGCATGTGCGGGGATGGGACGATGTAATCGTCGGCCGGACGGCCGGACGGCCCGACGGCCAGGAACTGATCGAAGAAATCCGTCCAATCCGACACCACGAATGCGCGATCCGGTGCTTCGCCGAGCTCGCGGCGCGCCTGGCAGTCGGCATGGCGATCGACAACGATGACGGCGCGATAGTCGGTCTTCCCGCGAGCCTTCGCCTTGGCGAGCTGCGACGCGTAGAAGGTGCCGTAGCAGCCTCCGCCGACGATCACGACGTCCCTCAGCGGATCAGCCTCCCGCCGTCGACCACGAGGATGGTTCCAGTCGCGTAGTCGCTGCCTGCGAGGAGGAATTTGACGGCGGCGACGACATCGGCAGGCGATCCGAGCCGTTGCAGCGGCGTTGTGGCACGCATGTGCTCGCTGTCAGCGTCACTCCACTCGTCCGGCAACAGCACGGCGCCCGGAGCGATGGCGTTGACGGTGATGTCGGGTGCGAGCGCGCGGGCTAACACTTTGGTGAGCATGACGACACCCGCTTTGCTCACACAGTGCGGCAGGTACGCGGGCCACGGCTCGAGTCCGGCCAGATCGGCGATGTTGACGATCTTGCCCTTGGCGCGGCGCAGGTGCGGGATCGCGCCCTGCGAAACGAAAAACACCGACCGCAGATTGAGATCGAGCGTTCGATCCCAGCTTTCCGGAGTGACCGTCTCGACCGGCTCGCGCACCATCATGGCGGCCGAATTGACCACCACATCGAGCCGCTTGAACGCGCGCGCCGCTCGATCCGCCAGTCCGCGGGCGGCCGCGGCGTCGCTCAGGTCGGCCTGAAACAGCTCGGCGCGGCGGCCCGCGTCGCGGATCGCTCTCCCGGTTTGCTCCGCACCCTCGACCGACCCGTGGTAGTGAACCGCGATGTCGCAGCCGGCCTGCGCGAGTCCGATCGCGATGGCCTGCCCGATCCGCCGGCCCGCTCCGGTGACCAGCGCGGCCGCGCCCTCCAACCGCACTAGAAGGCTTTCCCCGTAATCGGCACGATTTGGCCGGTGATCCCGCTCGCGTCCTCGCTGGCGAGGAACAACACCGTGTTCACGACTTCCTCGAGCTCCACCAGCGGTTCCTTGTCGCCCATCTGCGCCACGTTGTCGGCCGTCCGCACGGTCGCGGGGGCAACGGCATTGACGCGGATGTTCGCGTCGCGGTATTCGCGCGCGAGCTCGCGCGTGAGGGCGGCGACGGCCGACTTCGCGGCGCTGTAGGCGGACATGTGCATGAGCGAGCGGATCACGGCGATGGAGGCGAAGTTCACGATCGCGCCACCACCGCGCTCGAGCAGCAGCGGCATCGCCGCCTGGCACATGAAGAATGCGGTCTTGAAGTTGACCGCCAGCTCGCGATCCAGGGTTTCGGGTGTGACTTCGGTGAACGGCCCGTAACTGAAGAAACCGCCGGCCACGTTCACGACGATGTCGAGCCCGCCGAAATGGCTCTTGGCCGCGGCCGTGGCGGCGCGCGCGGCGTCGGGCTGCGTCAGGTCGCCGGCCGACGCCTTGGCGGCGATGCCTTCGGCGGCGAACTCCTTGACCCGATCGGCGAGTCCCACGGCATTGACGTCCGCCAGCAACAGCTTGGCGCCCGCGCGGCCGAGGCCGCGCGCCACCGCGTGGCCGATTTGTCCGACGCGCCCGACACCTGTGACGAGCGCGACCCTGCCAGTAAGATCAGCGGGCACCGACGATGTCGTCCACGGGGGGAGCGCCGCGCTGGGCGAACCGCACCTTCCCGTCGGACCCGATCACATAGACGGTACGTTGAATCCCCTTCCCGTCTTCCTTGAGCGCGTGATACGCGCCGGCGATGACGCGCGCAGGATCGGACAACAACGGGAAGTTGAACTTCATTTTCTCGACGTAGCTCCGGTGGCTGTCGACGCTCGCCGGGTTGACGCCCAGCGGCTGGATGCTCGCAGCGGTGAACTTGGCTATCTCATCGCGCACGGCGGAGAGTTGGCGGTTTCAGCCGGGGGTGTTGTTCCCCGGATAGAACACGAGCGCGACCGACCCCTGCTTGAGTAGATCGGCGAGCGCGTAGGTCTTGCCGTCGGACGCCGGCGCGCTGAACGGTGGCGCTTTACTGCCGATCGGTAACGGGTCGCTCATGAACAGTGCCTCCACGTTTCAGAGTTGCCTGGTCCAAGCGCCGCTCGAGGTGCTCGAGCCACGTCACCGGGACCTGCATGCTGCCCAGGGGGGCGTGATTACCGCCGTACTCGCTCTCGCCGTGCCAATCCGATCCGCCGCTGATGCCGAGGCCCAGGCGCTCGGCGATCTTCGTGAGCCGTTGCTCGACGGACGGCGCGTGGCTCGGGTGCCGGACCTCGACGCAATCGAGCCCCTGATCCTGGAAAATGCGGATCTGCGCCTCGGTGCCATGATCGCCGAGGTGCGCCGCCACCGTGAGCCCGCCGACGTCATGAACGAGGGACGTAACTTCCGACAGCTTGGGCAGCGGCTTCTCGACGTAGGCCGCGCGACCGCGTCCCAGGTAGCGGCGGAACGCGTCGCTGATGTCCTCGCAGGCGCCACAGTCGACCAGCGCGCGGGCCACATGGGGACGCCCGAGCGCGCCGCCGTCACCGCCGATCTGGGCCTGCACGTCGTCGAGCTCGATGGCCACGCCCAGCCGCTGAAGCTTGGCGACCATCTGCTCTCCCCGCACGCGCCGCGCCGCGCGCGTATCGCGCAGAAAGCCCTGCAGGCGCTCGTTCGCGTACGGCAGGAAGAGCGCGAGCACGTGGAGCTCGCCCCAGGGCGCGCGCACGCTGAACTCGCACCCCGGAATGACGCGCACGCCGAGCTTGGCGGCCTCGTGGGTGGCGTCCGCAATGCCGTCGGTGGTGTCGTGATCGGTCAGCGCGATCGCCGAGAGCCCGACCGAACGCGCGTGCCGGGCGACTTCTGCCGGCTCGGCCTCACCGTCGGACGCCGTCGAGTGGCAATGCAGATCAATGTGCGTCGTAATTGACCTCGGGCGCCGTCCAGGCCGGCTGTGACTGGCGGAACAGCTCGAGCAGCTCGCGGTCGGATAGCTCGGTAAACGAGCGCTCGAGGACGCGAGATCCGGTCGGGGAGTAATGGGTCACGCGCCGGATGCGCTGCGGACCCGTGCCGCGCTCGAAGATCAGGCCGAACTGATCACGGCCGTACACCATGACGCGGCCCGACACATAGGCGTCCCAGTTCTGTCCATCGACGGCGACGACGCGGACCATGGCGCTACGCCTGCGACGTGGTGGCGACGGGAACCTCGCTCCATAGCTCCCACGCATCGGGCGCGTAGGTGGCGAGTGCCTGCAGCCGCCGCTCCAGCTTGATCTCCTCGGGCAGCCGGGACGCCTGCGCGCGGTGCGACATCTCGGTCGGGCTCTCCGAGAACTCGATGAACAACCGCGGGTCCTTGGCGTTCCGGAACAGCCAAATGCGCTGGCCGCGCGCCTCGGCAAACTGGCTCAGCTCGCGCAGCGTGTTGACGTATTCCGCCTCATTCTGGGTCGGCACGCGGACGCGCGCCGCGGTCAGCACTTTCGGCATCTTCACACCGCTCCTTCGGGAAACTCCTGCAGCGTCTGCTTGACGTCGGCGAGGAACTTGTCGGCGTCGGCCCCGTCTACGACCCGATGATCGTAGGACATCGTCAACATGCCCATCGTGCGGATCGCGATGGAATCGCTGCCATCGGGCGTGGTGATGACTTTGGGCCGCTTCTCGATCGACCCGACACCCAGGATCGCGACCTGCGGCTGGTTGATGATCGGGATCCCGGCGTACGGCCCGAATCCGCCGGGATTGGTGATTGTGAACGTGCCCCGCTGAATGTCGTCGGGTGACAGTTTCTTGGTGCGGGCGCGCTCGCCCAGATCGTTGATCGCGCGGGCGAGGCCCATGAGCGACAGCTCATCGGCGTGCTTGATGACCGGCACGATGAGCCCCCAATCGAGCGCCACGGCAATGCCGATGTTGACTTCGTTGCGATAGATCGTGCTGTCGCCCGAGACCGCGGCGTTGACGATGGGATGCTTGCGCAGGTTGTCGGCGCACGCCTTCACGATGAACGCGAGGAACGTGAGGCTCACGCCCCGCTCGCCGTAGCTGTGCTTCGCCTTGCTGCGGAGCTGTGCCACACGCGTGAAGTCGACCTCGAAGAAGCTGGCGACGTGTGCCGAGACGCGCCGCGACATGACCATGTGGTCGGCGGTGATCTTGCGGATCTTCGACCACGGCTCGACGCGATCGCCGGGCCACGGTTCCACCGCGGGATGCTCTACTGTACCAGGCAGCGTGGGGCGTGCGGCGTGCGGCGCAGCGGCCGCTGGTGCCTTCTCGATGTAGCCCAGGATGTCCTGCTTCGTGACGCGACCGGCGTAGCCGCTGCCCGGGATGCGCGAGATATCCACGCTGTGCTCGGCGGCGATCTTGCGGACGAGCGGCGTGGATTTCGTGCGCAGGCGCTGTTCCGCGGTCTGGACGCCTCCGTCGCCGTCCCCCGCTTTCATCACCGGCTGTTCGACGGGCGGACGGGCTGTCGGGCGGACAGGCGGTTCTGCCGGCGCGGGCTTGGGCGCGGGCGTTGGAGCGGCTTTGGGGGGCTCAGGTTTCGGCGACGAAGGTGAGGGAGCGGGCGCAGCTGCGGCCGGCTTGGTGGCGGCAGCTGATGCATCCGTTTCGAGCACGGCGACGAGGGTCTGCACCGGCACGGTCTGCCCCTCTTGCACCTTGATCTCGGCCAGTATACCGGCGGCGGGGGCGGGGATTTCGGCATCGACCTTGTCGGTCGAGATCTCGAATAAGGGCTCATCGCGCTTCACCGAATCGCCGACTTTCTTGAGCCACTTGCTCAAGGTGCCTTCGGCGATCGACTCGCCCATTTGCGGCATCAGCACATCTACCTTTGCCATACGCGCTCCGTCAGTACGCCGCGAGCCAACGCGCGGCCTTCACGATGTCGTCTGTCTGCGGCAGTACAAAGTCTTCCAGTGTTGGCGCATACGGCAGCGGCACGTCGTGCGCCGTGACGCGCATGATCGGTCCGTCGAGCCATTCGAAGGCCTGCTCGTTGATACGCGCGGCGATTTCTCCGGCGATGCCGCCCGTCCGCGTGTCTTCGTGCACGATCAGAACCTTGTTCGTCTTCTGGACCGTCGCCACGATCGCCGCGTCATCCATCGGAAGTAACGTCCGCAGATCGAGCACCTCCACCGACAGCCTGTCGTCTTTCTCGAGCTTGTCGGCAGCCTCGAGCGATTTCCACACGGTCGCGCCGTACGTGATGATGGAAAGGTGCTTCCCTTCCCGAGCCACTCGGGCCTTCCCGATCGGTGTCAGAATCTCCTCACCCTCGGGCAGCTGCTCCTTGATACGCCGGTACAACCACTTGTGCTCGAGGTAGAGCACGGGATCGTCGTCCCGGATCGACGCCTTGATGAGGCCTTTGGCATCCCGAACGGTCGACGGGTAGACGATCTTGAGCCCCGGCGTATGCAGAAAGGCCGCCTCCGGGTTCTGCGAGTGGAATGGTCCGCCGCGGACGTAGCCGCCGCACGGACCGCGCACCACGATCGGCGTCGAAAGGCCGGCGCGATAGCGCGCGGTGGCGACGTAGTTCGTCAGCATGTCGTAGGCGCACGAGATGAAATCGATGAACTGCATCTCGGCGACCGGTCGCAGCCCCATGTGCGCCGCCCCGGCTGCCGCACCGACGATGGCCGCTTCGGCGATCGGGGTATCGATCACGCGCGATTCCCCGAAGCGCTTGATGAACCCGTCGGTCACCTTGAAGGCCCCGCCGTACAGGCCGACGTCCTCGCCGAGAATGAACACGCGCTCGTCGCGCTCCATCTCTTCCCAGAGCCCCTGGCGCAATGCCTCGAGAAACGTCACTTCCGCCACTATCGAGTTCCCTCCCCCGCCGCAGGCGGCGCGACGTTCAATCCCATGCTCATCAAGGCGCGGACCGCACGCCCGTGCGTGCGGCCGGGCGCAAAGCGCGCGCTGCTGATCATCTCGATCGCCGGCGCCACCAGCAGGGTGTCCGCGCTCTCCAACACCTGAACGCCCGGCTCGACGCGCCCAAGCGTGTCCACCACGAACTCGAGCAATACACGTCCCGTGATGCCTTTGCGGCGCAGACTGTCGGGGTATACGAGCTTCATTCCCCCGAGGAGCGTGGGCTTGTGCGGCAACGCGGACGGCAGCCAGATCAGCTTGGGATCTCCCGGAACGACACTCGTGTCACGCACGAAGACGCGTGGAAGCTGTGCCTCCAGCGGGAGCGCCGTCGCCGTCAAAGCAGCGAGTGCCACCACGCCCCACGGATTCACAATGCCTTGAACCACAGCGTGTCGGCAGCCGGTGGATCGACGTAGACGCCCGGCAGGGCAGTATCCGCGGGCGGCAGCGGCTCGTCCATGCATGCGTCGGTCGCTTGATCGACCTCCACGCGCACGCGCTCGTCGATCGCCTTCAAGTCCGCCTCCGCCACCAGGCCCGCGGAGAGAATTCGCTGCGTGTAGCGGTCGACCGGGTCGTTCTCGCTCGACCAGCGCTCCAGTACGTCCTTGGGGACGTAGTGCTGGTCATCGTGCTCCGCATGCCCTTTGCGCCGGTACGTCTTCACTTCGATGAAGTGCACGCCCTTCCCGCGCCGCGCGCGTTCCGCCGCGAACTTGGTGGCCTCATACACGGCGAACACGTCGTTGCCGTCCACCGTCACGGCCGGGATTCCGTAGCCCTTGGCCTTCTCGGCGAGATCCTTCACGGCGAACTGCTTCTCAGGGGGCGTAGAATACGCCCAGTGGTTGTACTCGCCAATGACCACGAGCGGCAGCCGCTGCACAGCGGCGAGATTGATGCCTTCATGGAAGGCGCCGGTCGATGTTCCGCCATCGCCGATGTAGACCAGTCCCACGCGCGGCTCACGGCGCATCTTGAACGAGAGAGCGATTCCCGCCATCACGGGAATCATGTCGCCTAGGTGGGAGATCTGGCCGAGGTATCCCTTCTCGAGGTCGTTGAAATGGACGTTCAGCTCGCGCCCGCGGGTGGGGCTCTCGGCCTTTGCCATGTACTGGCGCAGGATCTCGATTGGCTGGGCGCCCATCACGAGCATCGATCCCAGGTTGCGGATCAGAGGCGAGAGGATGTCCTTGTTAGCCCCTCGTTCCAGTGCGTACGCCGACGCGACTGATTCCCCTTCCTGGCCGAGGGAGCGGAACAGCCCGCCGATGACCTTGGTCTGGCGGTAGAGGGCGACCAGGCGTTCTTCGAGCGTCCGCGTCAGCCGCAGATAGTAGTAGATCTCGAGGAGCTGGTCGCGCGACAGTCCCGCGGGCACCGGAGTGCTTCCGATTGCTGGCGTGGGTCGCGTAGCGGGCACGGCAGTCGCGCGGTGATTCATGGCCCCTAAAAGTACCGGGGGCAGCCGCTTCGGTCACCCCCGCACCCCCGCGATCCCCTTCGCTGCCCACGCGCGCG
Source organism: Gemmatimonadales bacterium (assembly GCA_035710265.1). Classification (GTDB taxonomy): domain Bacteria; phylum Gemmatimonadota; class Gemmatimonadetes; order Gemmatimonadales; family GWC2-71-9; genus 20CM-2-65-7. Next base: position 12,117 of record DASTDR010000031.1, read on the forward strand.
CGGTGAGTGGGATGGTGCCGTCAGGCGAGGTGGGTAAACGCCGTCGAATGGCATCACGGAGCTGCGCTCTTGGTTCTGGCGACAGGCTCATGGCATATCCGGGGGCCGGGCCCTGACCGGTGAGGAACGGCGTCCAGTAATCGTCAAAGTCGCGGAACACCGTTGTCACCACGAGCGGGTGGACGACGACATCACGAAGCCCCGCGTCTTCGAAGAGTGCTCGCAGCGCATCAGGTCGGCATATTGGAAAACGCACGCCTTCATCGAGGCTGTGAGCGGCAGGATCCAGCTCCACAGCCGCGTCCCAGAAAGCGCGCATCAACCCCATCCCCTCCGCATAGTCCCATACATACGCGCCGACGGTGCCACCCGCGCGGGCGCTGGCCGCCAGGGCTCTGACTCCATCGAGTGGGTTGGGCAGGAAGTTGAGCACCAGACCAGCGACGACGGCATCGAATCCCTCGGGAATGCGCGGCAAGTCGGGAAGCTCCGCGACGAGAAACTGCGCGCGGTTGTCGACCGTCTGTTGCTGCGCGTACGAGACGTATCCCGACGACCGATCGCAGCCAACGACGCGCCGCGGCGCTTGATTCATCAAGATGGTTTGGCTCAGTGCTCCGGTTCCGCAGCCGAAATCGAGCCAGGCGGACTGAGCTGGAACCGCCAGCCATTGGAGGAACTCGGACGCGACGCGGCGGCTCCACCGGCCGACATACGCTTCATAACCGGACCCCTCGGTCCACACGTCCGGCACCGCGTCACCGCCCGTCGTTGAGTGGGGAGGTCTGGTGCCCGAGCTGTTCGGCCAGTCCGATGAGGATTCCTTCGGGACCCCGGATGTAGCAGAGCCGATAGACGTCTTCGTAATTGACGACTTCATCGACCACCGTCGCTCCGAGCTTGCCGAGCCGGTCGAGGGTGTCGTCGATGTCCTCGACGGTGAACATGACGCGCAGGTATCCCAACGAGTTCACGGGGGCTGTGCGGTGATCGGACGCGATGGCGGGGGCGTCGAAGCGCGAGAGCTCGAGGCGGCTGTGGCCGTCGGGGGTGCGCATCATGGCGATCTCGACGCGCTGGCCGCGCACTCCGGTGACGCGACCGGCCCATTCGCCTTCGATGGGCATCCGGCCTTCGAGGGTAAGGCCGAGTTCGGTGAAGAACTCAATGGCGGCATCGATGTCTTCCACTACGATGCCGACGTTGTCCATGCGCGTGACCGTCATGATGTGTCCTTGCTTGCCACGACGCTAGTGAGCACGCAGACGAGGTTTCCGGGGGCACCCCGTTACCTATCGCTCGGGTGCGGCTTCGCGTAAAATAGCCCCTCGACCAGATCTTCGGCTCCACGTTCTCAGACTCTCACCGAACGGACCACGACCTGAAGCAGATTGGGCTCGCTCTCTCAGGAGGCGGCTTCCGGGCCACGCTGTACCACCTCGGGCTGGTCCGCTTCCTGCATGACGCCAGGATCCTGCCCCACGTGACTCACGTGACGTCGGTCTCCGGCGGGAGCATCCTCGCCGCTCATCTCGTCCTTAATTGGGACCGCTACAACGGCTCGGACAGTGAGTTCAATGCGGCGGCCAGCGAGCTGCTGGCGTTCGTGAGGCTCGACGTGCGCAACCGCATCGTGCGCCGTATTCCGTTCGCTCTCGGCGTGCGCTTGGTTGGGCGATTGTTCGGTCGCTCGACCCGCCACCTGACGCGCGCTGGCCTGCTGGAATACCACTACCAAAAATATCTGTTCGGCGATCGGAGCCTGTTCGAGTTGCCCGAGAAGCCGCAACTCCACATCCTCGCGACCAACTTGAGCGAGGGGTGTCTGTGCTCGTTCAACCGCTCGGGCCTGTTGGTGATGCGCCGGGGGCCCGGCGGTGTAGGCGTGCGGGCGGAGCACACGCGCGCGAGCCTGGCCACGGTGCCAATGGCCGTTGCCGCCTCTTCCGCGTTCCCTGGTTTCTTCCCGCCGCTCGAGCTCAGTGCGGCGGACGTCGGGGCCCCCGGCGGGGAGTTCGGCCGGCAGACGTTCACGGACGGGGGGGTGTTCGACAATCTGGGCGTCCGCATGTTCCACAACCTGACCCAGTTTCTGGGGCCCGACGCGACCCGCACGGATTTGGTCCCCATGCCGGGCAGCACCGAATCGCTCAAACTCGACGGTGTCCTGATCAGCGATGTCGGAAAGCCCATCTCCGTCCAGAAAGACGCACAGACGCCCGGCGGCCTGATCCGCACGAACATACGCGCCACCGACATCCTGATGGATCGCGTCTGGCAGTTGGAGACCGAGACGTTCAAGGGTACGCCCGGCTTCGTGTTCGCACGTGTCGTCGAAGTCGTCAAGCCGGGAGAGGATGCGACCGCCGTGCATCCCGAGATCCAGCGGCGGTTGCCCAAGATCCGCACCGACCTCGATCGCTTCTCGACGCTCGAGATCCGGAGCCTGGTGCAACACGGCTACTGTGTGGCTCGGAAGGTGTGTCGCTCGCGCCCGGAATTGTTCGGCGCCGACCTGCCGGCGAGTGCGCCGTGGGATCCGCTTCCAGAACAGCAAAGCGTGCCGCCGGCTCCGGCCGGCGCCCCGGAGCCGGACCGGCCACAGGGTGTGAGGGCATCCGTCACGTCCGATGCCCGCGCGCTCCAAAAATCGGCCATCCGGCGCATCTGGAGCACCCTGCTGGACTTCCGCGACTGGACGTCCTTCATCTACGTCCCACTGCTCGTTCCGATCCTCGTCGTGCTCCCGTACGTGAGCATCAAGTTCTACCGGCACGCGCGCGCGATGAAGGTGATCGTCGAGTCGCTGACGCAGAGTAGTCGCGACCTCGAGCAAATGAGCCGGCTCATCCAGGGACCGGTCAAGCCGTGGGTCGGCGTGACCGCCACGGCGATTCCCGAAAATGTGGTGCGCGACAATCGGGGATTCACCGTCCTTCAAGACCTGCGCATCATCGACCTGCGTAAGTGGCAACCGATCGCCGGGAGAGATTCCCAGGCCTACGTCTACGGCTACCGGCGCCTGAAGGTGCTGCGGCAAAAGGACGACACGGTGCATCACCTCTTCACCACCAGCGTGCTG
>DASTDR010000032.1:0-2256 GCA_035710265.1 Gemmatimonadales bacterium
GTGACGGCCGTCCCTCGGACGTTGAACGCGAGGGCGTCTCCTTCGGTGGAGGACGTTTCTGCCCGTGGATCGCTCGTGTGATCTCCATTGAGGAGGATTGACCATGGCCGCCACGACCTGCCAGCACCTCGTCGGTCTGACGTCATCCAGCTTCCCCCAACCCGCGACGCCAAATGCGTGTGAGGACTGCCTGCGAGAAGGCACGCGTTGGGTTGCGCTGCGGCTCTGCCGCGACTGTGGTCACGTCGGATGCTGCGACTCCTCTCCAGGACGCCACGCGACGCGTCACTTCCACGCGACTGGGCACCCGGTGATGCGATCGATCACGCCGCCTTCATCATTCTGGACGTGGTGTTACGTGCACGAGGTGACAGGAAAACTGGCGCCGCACCTCGACGACGTGGCGTTGAGCACGAGGTGAGCTGTCGTTAGCACGCGGGTAGGCCTGTTATAGAACCGGCCGTCGTGCGTGCGAAGTCGCTTGGCGGCCAGCCGTCAGGGATCATCTTCTGAAGCTACAGGCCCGGCGGTTTCACGCGCCGGCTTAGTCGGAGAGCCCAATAGACCATCCAGTCGTCCTTCTCGCGCCGGAAGCCGAATAATCCGTTCATCGCGCCGAACACTTGCTCAGCCACCTTAGCGTGCGCATGCTGTGTCAAAGCCGGCTCATTACCGCAGAGCCTGGGCATGGTGTCGGCGTCATTCGCATTGAGGGGCGGCCTGGTAATGCGTGTCGATGCAATAGGCGCACGCGTTGATCTGGGACACGCGCAGGAACACCAGACCGACCAGCCCCGAGGAGAGCCAAGACTGGCGAACTATCCGTACATGGGCCCCGAGCGCCTTCACCGCCGGCGCGGCCGCAAACCATGCGGCGAGGCCGCATGGCTGTTCATCCGCTCTGACATGATGCGCGTCCTTCTGTGCAGTGTCACTGACGGTCAGGAATCGTCAGCCGCTCATCCGCCGCATCGACGACGATCACTGCGAGCAGCCGCGCCGGCTCGGTGTTGCTGGCGTTTTCGCTGACCGGATGATGGGCGCCGGGGCTCTCGAGCCACGTCTCACCGGGCCCGTAGACGCGGGGGGCCTCGTCATCGACCTGGCTCCGGATCTGGCCCGAAAGGACGTAGGCGTAGATGAAAGCAGAGCGGGCGTGGCGGTGCGGGACCGAGCCGCCACCTGGGGGGTAGTCGATGACACGGCTGACCAGGCGCTTCCCCGGCAGGTTCGGAATCGGGACGTTCGCGACGGCGGTTACGGTTTCGCGGGGAGGTCCGTGCATGCTCCCGGCCGTGGACACGGTGGCACGATCGGTGCGTTTGATTCCCGCAGCCTGCTGCCCCCGCGCCAATAGCAGCGTTAAACCGCTTCCGACGATCAGCACCGCTATCGCACTGATTCGTATCGTTTTCATGTTGGACCTCTTGCTTCTTGATTACTTTCCGATCGACGCTGCGACGCGACCTTGTACTTCACGTGTGTGTTCCGGTTCGTTCGAGTGGGCGGATTCTCTTGGTGTGACGACGCCGGGGTTAAGCACGATGTGCTTGTACTCGAGGAAGTCATCCAGCGCAGCCAGGCCCCGCAGGCGCCCTCGCCCACTCTGCTTGTAGCCGCCCTCTTCGAATTCGTCCCGCATCATCACCCAGTCGTTCACCCAGACGGTGCCGACTTGCAGATCGCGGGCGATCCGCAGCGGGCGATCGACGTCACGCGTCCAGATACTGGCCGCCAAACCGTACTCGCTGTCGTTCGCCAACGCGAGCGCCTCCAACTCTGTGTCGAACACGTGCATCGTGAGCACCGGTCCAAAGACCTCCTCTTGGACGATCAGTAAGCGCGAATCCGTCACCTCGAGGAACGTCGGGCGGTAAAAGGCGCCCCTTGCGAGTGGTCCTGCAGTCACCGGCCCCCCTCGCACGATGGCCTTTGCGCCGCCGGCGAGCGCGTCTTCAACCATCTGGTTTACGCGCTCTACGTTGGCCTTGTCGATCATCGGACCGATGTCGCTGGTCGGATCCGAGGCGGGTCCCACCTTGACCTTCGTGAGACGCTCGGCGAGTTGCTGCCGCACCCGATCAGCGATGCCCGACTGAACGAGCAGTCTGCTGCCGGTCATGCAGAATTGCCCTGCGAACACGGTGACAGCCTTCTCGAGCTTTGGGAGCGCTGCATCCAGGTCGGCGTCATCGAACACGAGCATCGGCGTCTTACCACCCAACTCCAGCCCGAAGCGCTTGAGGCGCGCAGCAC
>DASTDR010000033.1:0-3270 GCA_035710265.1 Gemmatimonadales bacterium
GGTTCATGAATTACCCGGTCGCCTGGACCATCTACGTGTAATCGCCCATACCGTAATCCCTCCCTTGGAGGAATAACTCGCGACCGGATTAGCAATATAGTGGTCCGGCTACGCCGCTTCTGTACGGTAGCGCACACACAGCCTGCAATCAATTGGATGGGTTCGCGGCGCTTCACATCGCACGCACGTGGGGGTCTCCGCGGTCAGGCCATCGTTCCGAACAGGGCCCCCACGCCTGCCGTCAGCGCCATGGCCAGTGCGCCCCAGAACGTGACGCGCGTCGCGCCGACCGTCATACTTGCGCCGCCCGTGCGCGCGGCCAATCCGCCCAGGATTGCGAGGAACACCAGCGAAGTTACGGACACGACCGGGATCAGACTCGACGCAGAGACTTGGGCAACAGCCAACAGCGGCATGGCTGCGCCAACGGCGAAGCTGGCCGCCGATGTCAACGCCGCCTGAATCGGCCGCGCACTGAACGTCTCGGAGATGCCGAGCTCGTCGCGGGCATGTGCGCCCAGCGCGTCATGGGCCATGAGTTGCTCGGCAACCTGTTTCGCGAGTGCGGGATCGAGGCCGCGGGCGACGTAGATCGCTGTCAGTTCCCGGCGCTCGCCTTGGTCGTCTGCTGCGAGTTCCGTGCGCTCTAGATTGAGTGCGGCCTGTTCGGAATCCGCCTGTGAGCGGACCGATACGTACTCACCGGCAGCCATCGACATGGCCCCCGCGACCAGACCGGCGATCCCCGCGACCATCACGCCGCCGTGAGGCACATCCGCGGCTGCCACGCCGAGCACCAGGCTTGCGGTCGAAACGATGCCGTCGTTGGCACCCAGTACCGCTGCGCGTAACCAGCCGATGCGGTCCGTGCGGTGTCGCTCCGTGTGGCGTATTGCCATTCTCGGGCGTCTCTTCGATGCGGAAACTCGTGGCTCGACGAACGGGCGGCGTCAGGTCAATTCAGGCTGAGTGGGGCTTTTACCAACCGGTACGGTACGGCAACCGCTGTGTGGGTCGGCGTTGCCGACGGTGCTTTCCGGGCGGAGCAAGCGGTCATATTCCAGTTTGTCGACCGCATAGCACTCGCATACCTGCGCTTCCAGCTTGCGACGATCCAGCACGCTGATGCGGCCGCGCTCGTATTGAATCAACCCGGCCGCTTGCAACTTACCGGCAGCCGCTGTGACGCCTTCACGGCGCACCCCCAGCATGTTAGCGATGAGCTCATGCGTCATGGTGAGCTCCTTCGAAGGCGACCGGTCCAGGATCAACAGCAGCGAGCGGCACAGTTGCTGCTCCACCGAGTGGTGCCGGTTGCACACCACCGTCTGCGCGGTTTGCGCGATCAGCGCCTCGGTGTACCGCAGCAGTAAATGCGCCAGCGAGCCGCCGTGCACGAACTCGTGCCTCAGCCGATCCGCTCGCATCCGATAGGCGTAACCGGCGCACACCACTACGGCCTGGCTCGGGGTGCTTTCACCGCCCAAAAACGAGGCGACGCCGATTACGCCTTCGCTGCCCGTGATTGCGAATTCTGTCGCCGCCCCGCTTTGCATCACGTAGAACCGGGCCACGATGCCCGCGGTGAGGAAATATAGATGTCGTTGCCGGTCACCGGCGCCGTAAATGGTCCGACCCAGCGGCAATGCAACGGGCTCCAAATCGGGCAGCAGACGCTCACAATCCGACACGGGCAGCGCTGCAAGAAGATGGTTCTGCCTGGGGGTATGCACTGCGGATATGGCATGCTTCCCATCCTTCAACCCGAAGCGCATCTGCGGATACGGCGCAAACGAATGTAGCCCTAGCATCGGGGTCTCCCAAAAAAATAGGAATCGACTATTCGGGTTGACCGTCCAAGACCTTGCACCTTGGTAGGCAGTCGATGCAGCAACTAGCTCTTCTTGTTCCCAAGCACCAGGAGCACGCCGCCAATCACTATGGCCCCCACGCCAGCCCACAAGGGCACGTTGACCGTCTCCTTCTCTTTGACCGATAGCCCGACCGGTCCCAGCTTGACCTGATGGGTCTCCTTCGTGTAGCTGAAACCGCCATACGCCAACCCCAGCATGCCGGCCACAATGAGCACGATCCCCGCCATCTTCATTGCGTTCATGTTGTCACCTCCCTACCAAACAAAGATCGAATGAGACCTGTCATGAAGACTGAGCCTTTGAATCCCCCCCACGGAAAGCGCGCCGAGAAGCGACGGTCAAAACTAACACTGCGCGCAACCCGAGCGCGCTGCCTGGTGCCCTGCCGCCCCGAAGCATTCCGGGATCGTTATACGCCTCGTCCTTGAATCACCCGCACCAGGACGACCACGATCGCGATAACGAGGAGGACATGAATAAATCCGCCCATGGTATAGGCGGTGACAAAACCCAGAAGCCAGAGGACGATCAACACGACTGCAATAGTCCAGAGCATTTAGTTCTCCTTTCGCATGACTTGGCGGAACGCAAAACTCTCCCCTCCACCGCCATCTAATTGCTTCTTAAACATACCGGTTCATGAGTCACGATTATTTGATTTCCCTCAAACCTCGTTCGTCCTAACTACTAAGGGTCAAGTCCCATTTCTGCTGGAAATTGGTGAGCGGGATGCGCTCTTCACGAGGAGCGCGGTGCGCTCGACGTGACGTTCATTCATACGCCGGGCGAGGAAGCGTGCGGCGCTCAGACCCGTTTCCTCGCGATACATCTCACCTTAGGCAATGCCCGCGTGGTCGTCGATGTAAGTCGTGATCTCGATGGTCCTCGCCTCGGCGGCGCGGTTGGTGACGCGCAGGCGCCTCGGGAGCGGCCTGCAGCTCGCGCTGCTTATGAAGCCTGAGAGGCAGCGGCGCTTCGCCCTGGCGGCAACGTGAACCGGAACGCCGGGCCCAGGCCCCAGCTAATGGAGCGCGTCGGCCAGCTCGTCGATGAGCCAAGGAAGATGATCGTCGCGTCGCTGCCGAGCATGCCAGCTTAGGGCGAATACCGTGCGCGGTAGCTCTCTACGCGGTGAACATCTGGCTGCGCTTCAGCGATCCCTCCAGCCTGGCCGTCGGCATCGGGCTCTCGGCGATCGGCCTGGGCGCGCTCTCGGCCTCGACTTGGCTCGGCGACGAGCGGATCCGGGTCTAGGATCTGCGTCTACAAGGAATGATGCAGAAGAAAGCTAAGCCTGGCTTTCCAGCTTGCGGATGACTTCGTAGCAGCTGCAGGATGCCGCACGCAGGCCCTTGCGGTCGAGGATCCGCATCGTGCCGCGGCTGTAGCGGATCAG
>DASTDR010000034.1:0-2147 GCA_035710265.1 Gemmatimonadales bacterium
GGTTCGCGACATGGACCTGACCGACCTGCGGGATCAGAATGAACCCTTCGCGCGTGATCGGCAGGGACTAGGTCAGCTCGACGTCGCCCGTGAGAATCAGGACGAGATTGTCGCCGGGGCCGAGCCGGTAGTCGGGCGGTACGGGACCGGAAAGCAGGGGCAAGAACTGCGTCGTGGTGCGCCGGAAGACCTCGACGCCGAACACATCGCTCGCCGGACCGCCGGCGACGCGCACGATACCGGTATCGACCCCAATGGCTGGATTGATCGCTGGAAGCCCCAGCGCCTGAATCGCGGCCAACTCCTGGGCGCTGGGGGCCATGGATGCCGTGCTTGCCCCACTCATGTAGACGTCGAGCAGCGTCGGCGGATACCCGCCTGCCACGAGCCGCGCGCGGATCTGGTCGGGCGTGAGCCCCGACTGCGCGATCCGCGTGCGTACCTGGTCGGCCACGCCCGGCTGCTGGAGCGCCTGCTGGACTTGCTGCGGCGTCGGATTTTGTGCCGTCGCGAGCGCAACGGCGAACAAGAGTGCGTTCATCTATGTCCGGCTTTCTCTCAAGGGCGTAAGAAAGTCAGGGTCGCTAACATGTGTGGTAACCTGAAGCAGGTCAAGAGCTTTTGAGCAGGAGTTGATGACGGAGCGACAGGTTCCGGGCTACATTATGGGCATGACCTATGTCGAAGGCACCGTGCGGGGCCCTCAAGGCGAGGAGCGGGTGACCCTGCTGGTCGATTCGGGCGCGAAATACTCGCTGCTCCCTGAGCGAGTGTGGAGGAAAATCGGGCTGCGGGAGGGGCGTGCCCAGCAGTTCAGTCTGGCCGATGGCAGCACCATCACTCGTGCGGTCTCGGAGTGCGAGATCTCTTTGCCGCACGGTCGCTGTCATACACCGGTTGTGCTGGGCGATCCGCAGGATCCTGAGGCGCTGCTTGGGGTGGTCACACTCGAGGAGTTGGGGCTCGTGTTCGACCCGTTCCGCCGAGTGCTGGACCGGATTCGAGTCTTGCAGCTCTAAAACAGCTGCTTGTAGACCTCTGCCGTCAGTTGCGCCGTCTTCTGCCACGTAAACTGCCGCGCCCGCGCCCAGCCGCGCTGAATCAGCTCCTCCCGCTCATCCTGGTCGTCCAGCCGCTCGAGCGCATGCACGTAATCACCTGGATCCCGGCCCTCGACAACCACCGCCGCGCCACCCGAGACTTCCTTCAACCCGCCGGCGCCTGAGGTCACCACCGGCAGCCCGGACGCGAATGCCTCGAGCACCGGGAACCCGAATCCCTCATACAGCGACGGAAACAGCAGCACGTCCGCCGTTCGATACGCGCGACGCAACGCCGTCTCGTCCGCCGACGCGATGCTGCGCACCGCGCCCCGCAGGTCCAGCCGATCGATCAGCTGCTCCTGCTCGGCGGTGAACCGGCCGCCCACCTGCAGCAGATAGGCCTCGGTGTGCTGGCGCAGCCGCGCGAGCGTCTGAATGACGAGCGGGACATTCTTGCGGTCGACGGTGGAGCCGACGTGCAGCACGACGAACGCTTCGTCGGGGATGCGCCAGTCGCGCCGGCCGCGCTCGCGCGCCACCGTCGATTCGCCGAAGAACGCGCGATCCACGCCGAACGGCACGACGTGGATGTTCTTGTCGTTGCCGAGCCAGGTCGCGAGCTCGTGCTTGAGCCATTCGGTGCCGACGATGTAGGAGTCGGCCTGGCGCAGCGCCTTGAGCGCCTGCTTGAGGAAGCGGTTGCGCACGCCCTCGCGCCAGCCGTCCTGCGGCGAGCGCAGCACCACGACCGGCATCAGGTCGTGCACCGTCACGACCACCGGCTTGCGCGCCGCCTTCTCGATCATGTGCGCGTAGCTGTGGTCGAGCACGTGCACGAGATCGGCGCGCTTCGCTTCGCGCTTCACGCGCCAGGGATAGAAGTAGTACCGCGCGGCCCACTGCTGCGGCCCATGCAGCGGAGCGGGCAGCACGACGCGCGAGGGATCGACAGGCTGGGTCCACCAGCGCACGAAGGCTTTGCGCCGATCGCCGCGCTGCGCGGCGGTGGATCCGCGGCGCCCGACGCTGTCGCGCGTGAGCGCGCCGATGTGCGCGGCGAGACGGACGTTGAGGCCGAAATCGCCGGACTCTAACCAGTCGTGA
>DASTDR010000035.1:0-2119 GCA_035710265.1 Gemmatimonadales bacterium
CTGGTGGGTTACTATCTCCCGCTCGAGCAGCGTGCGCAACGGGTTGTGCTGCCGTTTGCGCCGGCCGACTTCGAGGCGCTGCGTGAGCTCGCGCCCAACGTGGAGTTCGTCGTGCCGCAGCGCGGCTCGGCGGCCAAGCTGGTGGAGTTGGCCGATCAGAACGCGCGGCATCTCCTCGACAGCTTCAAGATCGAAACATTCGATATCGACGAGCGCGCGGCCGATCCGGTCTTTGCGCTCGGCCGCGACCTCGGCCTGCCGGTGGTGCCGCGGGCCATGGTCTGCGTGGACATCTCGCACAACCAGGGGCGCGATACGGTCGGATCGCTGGTCTGGTTCGAGGGCGGGCGGCCGCGCAAATCCGAGTACCGCCACTATCGCATCAAAGGGGTAGAAGGGATCGACGATTTCGCCGCGATGAAGGAAGTGGTCACCCGATTTCTCACACGCAGGATCGCCGAGCACAAACAGCTTCCGGATCTGATCGTGATCGATGGTGGGAAGGGACAACTCTCGGCGGCTGTGGAGGCCGCGCATGGGCAGGGGCAGGACCGGCTGCCGATCGTAAGCCTGGCGAAGCGAGAAGAGGAAGTCTTTCTCCCGGGGTACGACGAGCCGCTGCGCCTGTCGCGTCGCAGTCCGTCGCTCAAGCTGCTGCAACGCGCCCGCGACGAAGCGCACCGGTTTGCCGTGTCCTACAGCCGCAAGCGCCGCTCCAAGCGCACGATCACCTCCGAGCTGCTGCGGATTCCGGGGGTGGGGCCGGCGCGGCGCCGGCTGCTGCTCGAGCGCTTTGGGTCCCTCGCCGGAGTACGCACCGCCACGCCTGCTGAGATCGCGGCGCTGCCCGGTTTCTCCACCACGCTGGCGGATCGTATCCTCGACCGGCTCCACCAGCGCGCGTGACTACCTGGACCTTGGAGTGCTCGGCGTGCGATCCCGTCCGCACGCGCGACGCCGCAGGCTTTCCGGGGGTGTGCGAGGTCTGCGGCGCGCCTTACCTCGTGCGCTATGCGGAGCTGCCGACACCCGAAGCAAAAGCGCGGTTGCGATCGGCGCGTTGGACCATGTGGCGCTACGACATGTGGCTGCCGCTGGGCGATGGCGAGCGTCCCATTTCGCTCGGCGAAGGCGGGACCCCATTGTTGCGCACGGAGCGGCTCGGGAGCCGGAACGGCTTCGAGCAGCTCTGGGTCAAGGACGAAGGCACCAACCCGACCGGCTCATTCAAAGCTCGTGGACTCGCGGCCGCCGTTACCCGCGCAGTGCTGGCCGGCGCAAACCAGTTCGTCATTCCCACGGCCGGCAATGCCGGCGTTGCGCTCGCCGCGTATGCCGCGCGCGCGGGCGTTCAGGCGCGCATCTATGCGCCTGCGACGACACCGGCACCCATTCTTCATCAAATCCGGGCGTTCGCGGGCGAGCTGATGCTGGTGGACGGTCATATCGGTGACTGCGGCATTGCGGCGCGGCTGCACGCGGCGAATACGGGTGCGGTCGATGTCTCGACGCTCCGTGAGCCGTACCGCATCGAAGGGAAGAAGACATTGGGCCTGGAGCTGGCGGAGCAGCTGGGGTGGACGCTGCCCGACGCGATCGTGTATCCCACCGGCGGCGGCACGGGGTTGATCGGGATGTGGAAAGCTTTTCAGGAGCTGCGCGCGGCCGGTTGGCTCCGCGGACCGCTCCCCCGGATGTTCACGGTGCAATCGACAGGATGCGCACCGGTGGTGCGGGCCTTCGAGGCTGGAGCGGAGCGCGCCACGCCCTGGCCCGACCCGGAGACCATCGCTGCCGGTCTGCGCGTGCCTACTCCTCTGGGTGACCGGCTGATGCTGCGGGCCCTGCGCGACAGCGGCGGCGGTGCCGTCGCGGTCACGGACGAAGTACTCGCAGCCGCTGCGCGCGATCTGCAGGTCACGGAGGGGATCGACGCCTCGCCCGAGGGGGGCGCCGCCCTAGCGGGCGCCCTGGAGCTCAAGCGCAGCGGCGTGCTGAACCAGGGTGAGCGCGTCGTTCTGTTCAACACGGGAGCCGGGTGGCTCTACAGGGCCTAACCCATTTATATTTCGCGACTTCGGGGGGCAGGGGGCAGGGGGCAGGGGGCAGGGGGGCCATG
>DASTDR010000036.1:0-3735 GCA_035710265.1 Gemmatimonadales bacterium
TACGGCGTCGGCGTGCGCACGTAGAACGGCAGGCGCAGCAGCCGCTTCAACGCGGGCCGCGCATGGGGTCCCAGGATCAGGCTCGGCCGCAGCCGCACGCAATCGGGAAATTCGATCTGCAACAGCGTCTCCAGGTGCGCCTGGTGGCGGGCGTAGAGCAGTTGCGGCAGCGGATCGAACGGCGCTGCCTCGCTCAAATGCACGCCGCTTCCGTAAACCGCGGCGCTCGACAGGTGGACGAAGCGCCGGATGCCGGCGCGCCGCGCGGCGTGGAACGCCTTGTGGCTGCCGTTGACGTTGATGTCGAACATTTCCCGGTCGGACAGGCTGCCCTGCCGTCGCACGCAGGCGAGATGAACCAGCGCATCGTGCCCCGTGAGCAGGTCATCGAGCCGCGGGCTGCGGATATCGAGCCGCACCGGGTCGAAGCGGTCGTGCTGGAAATGCGGCGGGTCGAGATCGACGCCGGTCACCCGCTCGATTTCCGGGCGCGCGAGGAGCCGCGGCAGCAGCGCTGCCGCGAGGTGCGAGCCGGACCCGGTGACGAAGACTTTCATGCAACTGGGTTGAATTCTATCCCGGCGCGTGCAGCCGCATTGTGCCGGACGTCACTTAAAAATCGCCGTTTCCCTCGAATGTCGGGCCGCAGCTGGTGTCCAATCCGTCATTGTTGCGCCGGAACGGGTAGTTTAAAATTGACGCTTTTTTGGCGCCCTTGGCCGGATCGATGGAAAACCTCGTTGAAATCAGGGACGTCAACTTTTCGTACGATGCCCGTCCGGTGCTCAAAGGCATCAACATGACGGTGCCGCGCGGCAAGATCGTCGCGATCATGGGCCTGTCGGGCTGCGGGAAGACGACCATCCTGCGCCTCATTGCTGGCGTGCTGAGGCCCAGGGCCGGGTCGGTGAAAGTGGCGGGCCGCGCCGTCAACGAGCTCGACCGCGACCGGCTCTACGAGATGCGCAGCAAAATGGGCATGCTCTACCAGTTCGGCGCCTTGTTCACCGATCTCTCGGCGTTCGACAACGTCGCGTTCCAGATGCGCGAGCACACCAGCCTGCCGGAATCCATGATCGAGGACCTCGTGTTGATGAAGCTGAATGCCGTGGGGCTGCGCGGCGCCCGTGACATGATGCCTTCCGAGCTATCGGGCGGCATGGCGCGCCGCGTGGCGCTCGCCCGGACGATCGCGCTCGATCCGACGCTGATCATGTACGACGAGCCGTTCACCGGTCTCGACCCGATCTCGATGGGCGTCATCAGCAACCTGATCCGCCAGCTGAACAACGCGCTGGGCGCGACCTGCATCATCGTCACGCACGACGTGCAGGAATCGCTCAAGATCGTGGACTACGTGTATTTCATGTCGGACGGCGTCGTCGTTGCGGAAGGCACGCCCGAGGACATCCGCAATTCGAAGGCCCCGTTCGTGCACCAATTCGTGTGGGGCGAAATGGACGGCCCGATGCCGTTCCATTACCCCGGGGCGCCGTACGCGCAGGATTTGGAACTGAGCCCGGGGCTGGGGACGGCGCGTGCCTGAGCGCGTCGTGAAAGGGCTGCGCGGTGTCGGTCACCAGGTGGTGAACGGCGTCTGGCGGCTCGGTTACGCGACGCGGTTTTTCCTGGTCACCCTGACGAGATCGGCCACCAGTTTTCGCCGCTTTCGCGGCCTGACGTTCCGGGAAATTTATTTCGCCGGCGTGCTCTCGCTCATCATCATCATCGTCTCGGGCCTGTTCGTGGGCATGGTGCTGGCGCTGCAGGGCTACGAGACGCTGCAGAAGTACGGCTCTTCGGAAGCCGTCGGCACGCTGGTCGCGCTGTCTCTCGTGCGCGAGCTGGGGCCGGTGGTCGCCGCGCTGTTGTTCGCAAGCAGGGCCGGCTCGGCCATGACCGCGGAAATCGGCCTGATGAAGGCGACCGAGCAGATCTCCGCGATGGAGATGATGGCGGTGGACCCGATCGCGCGCGTGATCGGCCCGCGCTTCTGGGGCGGCGTGATCTCCATGCCGCTGCTCGCAGCGATTTTCAGCGCAATGGGCGTGTTCGGCGGCTACCTGATCGCGGTGGTGCTGATCGGGGTAGACGAGGGCGCGTTCTGGTCGCAGATGCAGAACGCGGTGGATTTCCGGCAGGATATCGTGAACGGCATCATCAAGAGCGTGGTGTTCGGCGTGGCGGTGACCGCCATTGCGCTGTTCGAAGGCTACGACGCCCCGCCGACGGCGGAGGGCGTTTCGGGGGCGACCACGCGCACGGTGGTCACCTCGTCGCTCGCCATACTCGGGCTCGATTTCATCCTCACTGCTTTCATGTTCAAGGGAGTCTAGGCGCATGGACAGAACCACTCTCGATGTGTGGGTCGGCATCTTCGTGACCGCCGGGATTGCCGCCCTGTTTATCCTCGCCCTCAAGGTGGGCAATGCCAGCACGACGTTCAACGTGGGCGAGAGCTATCGCATCTCCGCCGAGTTCGAAAACATCGGGGGGCTGAAGGTGCGCGCGCCGGTGAAAAGCGCCGGCGTGGTGGTTGGCCGGGTGAGCGATATCCAGTTCGACGGCAAGAAGTTCGTTGCGCGGGTGACAATCAATGTCGACAAACGCTATGAATTTCCCAAGGATACGTCGGTCTCAATACTCACCTCCGGCCTGCTGGGCGAGCAGTACCTCGGTCTCGAGGCGGGCGGGGACACCGCGCTGCTGAAGGAGGGCGATACGGTCACGCTTACGCAATCCGCCGTGGTGCTCGAGAAGCTGATCGGGCAGTTTCTCTTCAGCAAGGCCGCGGAAGGCGGGAACAAGGAGAGCGGGAGCAAGGAAGGCGGCAGCAAAGAAAGCGGGAGCAAGGAAGCCGGGAGCAAGGAAAGCGGCAGCAAAGAAAGCGGGAGCAAGGAAGCCGGGAGCAAGTAACTAATTGTGCGAAGTGACGAGGTAAGGACCCCAATGATGATAAAGAGATTCTTGCTGGGAATGCTGGCCGCCTGTTTTCTGGCGGGTACACCGGCGCGCGCGCAGGAGATCGTGGCACCGGACGTGCTGGCGAAGAACGTGACGGACGAAGTGCTGGCGGTGCTGCGCGCGGACAAGGACATCCAGTCGGGCAACACGAAGAAGGTGGTGGACCTGGTCGAGACAAAAGTCCTGCCGCACTTCGAGTTCGCCCGGATGACGCGTCTGGCCGTGGGCCCGAACTGGCGCAAGGCGACCGCCGATCAGCAGAAAGCGCTGATCAACGAATTCCGGTCACTGCTGGTGCAAACCTACGCCGCGACGCTTGCCGCCTATCGCAACCAGACCATCGAATACCGGCCGCTGCGCATGCAGCCCGCCGACACGGAAGTCGTCGTCAAGTCGCTGATCCAGCAGTCGGGCGGCAAGCCGGTCACGGTGGATTACAAGATGGAGAAGACCGCCACCGGGTGGAAGGTGTACGACATGGTGGTGGCGGATCTCAGCCTGGTGCAGAACTACCGCGGCAGCTTCGAGACCGAGGTGCGCAAGGGGGGCATCGACGGGTTGATCAAGGCACTGGTCGACAAGAACCAGCAGCTTGCGGCCGGCCAGGTGGCGGCGGAAAAAAAATGATCGCGTGTGAGGACGGCCGCTGCACGGTGCAGGGGCCGATCACCCTGGGGAGCGTGGTGTCGCTGCTCGCCCAGGGTAATGGGCTGTTCACGGCGCCGCAGGTGACCCTCGATCTCGCCGGCGTCACGGAGGTGGATTCCTCCG
>DASTDR010000037.1:0-3538 GCA_035710265.1 Gemmatimonadales bacterium
CCAGCCCCTCCCGCAAGCCCTCTTCGAGGATTTGCGGAATCCGGCGATCGCCCACGATGGCGATCTGCGCATCCCTCCTGGTCGAGTACACGACGAGCACCTGCTTCTGACGCTGCGCCGCCCACGCCGATCCGGCGAGTGCAAGCTCCGCGAGAACGACGATGAGCGGCCACGTCGGGCGCAGGAAGGAGCGGCGCGGAGACAGGGTCCGCATGCGGGGGTCAGAAGACGATCTCGGCGGTGATCCTGAAGAGTCGAGGGCTCAGGATCGTGAGCGGCTGCAACCACGTCCCGCCGGAAATGAACGCGTTGTTGTAGGTCAGTACCGCGCTCGAGTTCGTCACGTTGTAGACGTCGAGCGCGATCATCGTCCGTGTGCGTCCAAACGTCAAAGTCCTGGCGGCTCTCACGTCGAGCTGATTGAGGCGATCGCCGTACATCGTTCCGGGCGCGACCAGGTTCACCGTCACATTGGGCGCATCGCCCGACAGATCCCGTCCGAGCGACGGCGCCACCTCCGAGTTCGGCGCCGCGTAGTTGGCCGCGAGCGTCGCGCCCGGCTTGCTCTGAAACGTCGCGGCCAGCTGGATGGCCACCTTCGGGACGAGGTAGGTCGAGAGGCCCCGAAACTGCGTGAGCACTCCGGACGCCACGCGGCAATAGGGGCTCACCGGCGTCACGGCCGAGGACGCCAGACCGGCGCCAAAGGCGCTGGTCCCGGTGGTCGTGGTCGCGAGCTCGGGCAAGTGTGCCCGCACGTCACAGTTATCCGAGACGGTCTGACCTGTGCTCGTACCCCCGGCGAAAAGGAGGTCGCGGCCAACGCGAACGTTGGCTGTCACGTCGATGCCGTCGAAGTGGTGACGCCACGCTCCGTACGTGCCCGCATCGGTGATGAAGTTGTCGACCTGTCCCGCCTTTTCAGGGACGACGTCGTAGAGACCGGACACCATGTAGCCACCTCCTCCCGGCAATCGGGGATCCGGGGGGGCCATGATGCTGAACGGAGTCAGATCGGCCGGCTCGAGCGCGAGGTTGTCGGCGACGAAGAAGCCGCGATACCAGCGTCGCGTGTACGTCACGTCGATGGAAGACCGCGGGGCGATCTCCTGCTGAACGGACACGGTCAGGTTCCAGTCGGACGGGCGCACGCCCCATCCATCGAGGACGCGCGGATCGAAGTTGTTGGTCAGCACGTTCTGGCCGAACAGCGTGTTCGACGTCAGGCCGCAGTGATCGCCCCCTTCGGGGCGAAGATCCTGGGCGGCCGGGTTCAGCAGATCGCAATCGGGCACGAAGTCGTGATCGGCGTCGGTCCAGGACCGCGTCACGCCGGCCGTGCCGAACACGGAGGTCGTCTGCGGCATCCGCAGCGTGGGATTCGTGTTCGCGTAGTTGCCAATGACCCCGGCGCCCTCGAGGTACCTGCCGAGCGTCATCTTGAGCGCGGTCCTGCCGTTGCCGAACAGGTCGTAGGCCGCGCCCATCCTGGGCGTCACGTCCTTGTAGCTGTCCACGCCGCGCGTCTCGGGCACGATGATGGGCGTGGGCAGGAATCTCGACGGCCCTTCCTGCTGCGCGGGGAACCAGCTCCGGGCCCGGTCGAACCGCACGGCGCCCTGCAGCGTGAGACGGTGGCGCGTCCACTGCTCCTGGACGAACAGGCCGTCCCAGCCGACCCGGGCGTTGTTCACCCACGGGGAAATCGACTGTGTGAGCTGATTTGGCGAACCGTTGTCAAAGCGGTAGGTCAGGTTCTGGTTGTTCGTGATCCACGTGCGATCGTCGGTCATCAACGTGTGCTGATAACCGAACTTCAGGCTGTGAGTGCTCGTGATATAGGAGACCGATCCCTTCCACAGGTACGAGCCGGTGTAGGCCACGCTGAAGTCCTGCGATCGGTAGACCAGACCCGGAATGTTGCCGTTGGCCGCGCAGCCGTTGGCACACTGTTCGGCGACCCGAATCAGATCGCGGGTGGGGTTCGGCTCACGCTCGAAGTTCCCCACGCCGAAGAACGTCCCGCCGTAGCCGGCTTCGAGCAGCAGCCGGCTCGTGGCTGGCGACGACCATGTGGCCTGGGACACATGGAGCGGCCGGCCGAGGACGCCGACGGCTTCGGGCGATACACGCGCAGGCTCCTGAAGTCCGGCCGTGGCGCCAGTGCAGTTCCGACACAAGGCCTGTGCGTCCCAGAAGCCGCCGACCGTATTGCGGGGAGTCGCCAGCCACGTGAGACGTCCGCCGACACTCTCGAAAGCCCGGTCGGAGTACGCGGGGCGGCCGGAGTCCGGCGAGTACAGCCATCGGGCCACGTCACCCGCATTCAGGTTGTAGTAGACGTTCGTGCTCGCTGTGCGGCTGCCTCCGCGGTGCGCATTAACGAAGTACCACACGCGATCCCGCAGGATCGGACCGCCGAGGGTACCGGAGACATCGTAGACCCGTGTCTGTGGAGCCGAGGCTGCCACGCCTTGACGCTCGAGACCCTCGGTGACGTTGTTTGATTGCAACCGCCCGCCGGTGCCACTGGCAAAGAGGGAGCCCTTCATGACGTTCCCTCCCGACTTCGGCACGATGTTCATCACGAGCCCGGCTGTTTCAGTCTCACCGAGAGTCCCTGCCGTCGTGAACGTGACTTCCTGTGCCTGGCCGACGTCGACAACGTAGCTGGTCGCCGAGTTGCCGCTGGGCGGACTGCCAATCGTCAGGCCGTCGAGCCAGAGGCGCCCCTCGTTCGCCCGGCCGGCGTGAAGGGGAAATGACGTGGTCGCGGTGCCGGTGACCGTATCGTTGAAGTTGGTGACCACCCCGGGTACCAGCGGGAGCAGCGCGTTGTAACTGCGAACGGTCGGAATCGACCGGACGAGATCGCCGCTGAGAGTCGTCTCGCGCTTCGCGGTGTGGACGTCTACAGCGGGGACCTCGCCGGTGACGCTGACCGCTTCTGTCAGCGCACCAATCGCCAGCACCGCGTCAACCGGCGCGGTGATCGACCCGGTCAGCTCGACGCCCTCCTGCTGGTAAGGGCTCCAGCCCTCGAGCGTGAACCTCACGTGATAGATGCCAGGTCGCAGGTCCTCGATCCGGTACCGCCCGCCGCCGTCGGTGACCGTCGTGCGGGATTTCTCGATCAGCGCGGGGCTGCTGGCCTCGACGGTGACGCCCGACATGGGAGCGCCGGAGGGGTCGGTCACCGATCCCGTGATCGAGGCCTGGGCCAGGGCCTTAGCCGGATAGGCGACCATCCAGGCGAGTACCACGACGGAGGCAAGCCGTGCCCCGATGGTCATTCCGGCTAGTATAGACGGCGCCTCCCCCCTGTCAGTTTTACCGGCCCACCCTGACAGATCGGCCAGTTTTCCCCCCTTTGAGAGGGAGGTAGCCTGCTTCGGCCATGAAACCAGCCCAACGTGGATGTCGGCGCGATAGCGGTGCGATTCCCGCGTGGCAGCAGACGGTTGCGCTGGCCGAAACATACCTGCGCGCGCACATGAATGCTTCTGTGTCCGTGTCCACGCTCTGCCGCATCG
Organism: Gemmatimonadales bacterium; assembly: GCA_035710265.1. GTDB lineage: Bacteria > Gemmatimonadota > Gemmatimonadetes > Gemmatimonadales > GWC2-71-9 > 20CM-2-65-7. The sequence goes on from DASTDR010000037.1 coordinate 3,534, forward strand.
TCGGA
>DASTDR010000038.1:0-18919 GCA_035710265.1 Gemmatimonadales bacterium
CTCGCGCGCGGACTTCCGCTCGGATGTCGTGCGGTTCTTCATGGTTGTGGGCTCACTTGCGGTCCTTGCGTTCATTGCCTTTCTCCTTGCGTTTCAGGTGTTCGACCATCTGCTCCAATTCATCGAAGCGCGCGTCCCAGAGCCGGCGGTAGCGCTCGATCCACGCGGTCTCGTCCTCCAGCCGGCGCGGGCCCAGCCTGCACGTCCGCACCCGGCCCACTTTCTCGGTCGTGACGAGACCCGCCTGCTCCAGGATGCCGACGTGCTTCTTCATCCCGGTCAGGGTCATGTCGAACCGCTCGGCAAGCTCCGTGATCGACGCGTCTAGCCGTCCGAGCTGCTCCAGCACGCCCCGGCGGGTGGCGTCCGAGAGCGCGGCGAACGACGCATCGAGGCGGGGGTGCGTATACTGAACCATATGGTTCAGTATCTAAGGGACGGATTGGCTGCGCGCAAGGGGGGGCCTGGAGGCTAGGCGTTTTACAGCGGCCTGACCGCAACCTTGCGGAACTTGATCACGCCCGCGCCGTGTTGCAGCGTGAACGGCCCTTCAGTGAACAGGCCGTTGTGGAGCTCCGCGGTCTTCTCGCCGTTGAGCACCACGGTGATGTGCCGCCCCTTGGCGGTGATGTGGAAGGTGTTCCATTTGCCGCCGGCCCTGGGCAGGGGATTCACTTCGACGAAATCGACAATTGCGCCCGTGCCATAGGTCGGGTCCGGGCGCTGGTCGAAGATGTTCGCCTCGTAACAGGTCCTGGAGCTGATGTTTGTGGGATCGCTACAGCGAATGAAGATGCCGCTGTTGGCGTCGTCGCTCGCCCAGAACTCGACGTAAACCTGGAAGTCCTTGTACTTGGTTTTCGTGACCAGATGCGCGAGGGTCTCGCTCGTTCGTTGGTCGGCGACGATCGCGCCGTCCTCGACCCGCCAGTTGGTCTCACCGACGCGGTCCCATTCGCTGCCGATGGTCTTGCCGTCGAACAGCGAGACCCAGCCCGGGCCGGTCTGAGCCGCGGCCCGGGACCCACCGTGGATGGCGGCGACTGCCATGATGAGCGATACGGCGAAGGCGAATGCACGTGTCGACATGGAAGGCAAAATCAGTTGGAAACACCGCTAGGGAAACCGGTCTCATGGTCCCGAAGGTCCCGTAATACCGACTGGATCGCGCGGACCAGATCCTGCTCATCGACCGGCTTTTCAAGACGCATCGCAAACCCAGCGCCCTCTGTTCGGCTCGGGTCGCCCGCCGTCCCCGTGAGAGCGATGACGGGCGGCTGCGACGCGTCCGCCCCGGCGCGCAACCGTCTCAGGAACTCGAAGCCATCCATGATCGGCATCTGCAGATCGCACAGGACCACGTGCGGGCGATGGCTCGCAACCGCTACCAACGCCTCATGGCCATCGCGAGCGACACTGACGTCGGCGCCGAGCGATTGCAGCATCAGTCTAAGCGAATCGCGCAGATCGTCCATGTCCTCCACCACGACCACGCGGAGCCCCTCGAGCCGGGGTCGGTGACGATTAACGCCCTCATCGGATCGGGCAGCCGCTCTCGCATCCTCGAGCAGCGGGAACCGCACCGCTACTTCCGTCCCGCGCCCCGGGCCCGTGCTCGCGACCCGAATGTCGCCACCATGGAGCTCGACGAGTGTTTGTACCAGCGCCAGCCCGATGCCGAGTCCCGCACGGTTCTGATCCGGTCCATCCTCACGGCGGAACATTTCGAACACGTGGGGCAGGAATTCTGCTGCAATTCCCTGACCGGTGTCGGCAACGCTCACGGAGCCGCCGCCATCGCGGCGACTGACGGTCACCCTAATGACGCCCCCGGGCGGCGTAAACTTGAGGGCGTTGCCGAGGATATTTTGGAAGATTTGTTGCAGCCGGTCCCGGTCTGCGGAGACAATCAGAGCCTCTTCAGTCCCCACAAAGTCGAGCTGAATCCCGCGCTCCCGCGCTTGCCCGAGCGCAGAGTTGACGGCGACACGTGCTTCATCGACGAGGTTGAGCCGCTCGCGATCAAGTGTGATCGTCCCCCGCGCCGCGCGCGTCAAGTCGAGGAGGTCCTCCACCAACCGCGACTGCAGCCGCACGTTCCGCTCGATCACCGCCGCGGATTGATCGATTTTTGCCGGATCCCGCTCGCCCTTGAGCAGCTGGGCCCGGAGCAGGATCGGCGTGAGGGGCGTGCGCAGCTCATGGGAGAGCACGGCGAGAAACTCATCCTTCGCCGCCGCCGCCGCCGTAAGCTCGGCGGACTTCTCCTCGTATTGGCGCGTGCGATAGTTCTCCCGCAAAATCGCGTCGCCCAGGATCTGCAAGAGCTCGCCGTTGAGAAGGAGTCGCCGTTCCGGTTGGGGTGCGGTGACCCGGGCGATGCTCCACACGCGGTCGAACGGCACGCCGGCTTGCCGGGCCAGCAGTTCTACCGCCGACGTCGTGCAGAAATCGATGAACGCGTAGCCCGCGACTGCCGCGCCGACGATTTCGCCGGCCAGGACCAGGGAGGTGCCGACGACGGCCAAGCCGTAGGAGGGCGCGACAACAATGGCCGGGCGATCCGCGATCTGCCCCAAACAATGCCGGGCGCAGTCGCCGAAAATCCCCGTCTGGTAACCCGTTTCCTGGAACAGTCCAAACAACGGTGTGACGTTGATCGGCTCGCGCGCGATTTCGCCGCCACGTCCGTACACAACGACTGTCAGGTGGGTGACTTCGCCAAACTTTTGCAGCGCCTGACTCCAGGCCGCGTCGCTGAACAGTGCTTCTACCACCGGTTACTTTCTCCTCGGCTTCCGACTCGGCAGGATGTTCTCGGCTGTCTGATCGGCGTACGGTCCTCGTAACCGTCGTTCCGGCGAGCGCGAGATCAGGCTGCTGAATCTCGAGAACGGCAGGGCCTGGATCGGGATTTCCCGCGGTAAGACGCGCATCCCCTGACCATTGACGATCTCGCATTCGTGGGTGATGCGGTCGGTCGGGTTGGAGCGCATCTTCGCGACGGTGAGGCCGAGCCGGAACATGTCGCTGAGCTCGACCCAGTTCATGAGAATGATGTTGTCCACCAGGGAGCTCATCGCGAAGTCGCCCATCATGGACGACATCCCGAGCATCTCGGGGTTCTCGTTGTTGTAGACCGCGGCGACCTGGTGCTCTTTCATCAGGGCGACGAGCGCGTGGAAGAAATCGCGAAACACCCGCCCGCTCGTGCCGAGGTTGGACCCGTAGGTCGAGAGGCTGTCGAGCACGGCTCGCTTGGGCTGAAACTTCTCCACGATTTGCTCGATCTTGTGGAAATGGTGGTCCACCTCGATTTCCTGCGGAGGGTCGTAGTAGACCTGTACCATCCCTCGATCGATTTCGCGTTGCAGATCGATGCCGATGCTGTTGGCATTACGGAGGATCTGCGCCGGCTGCTCGTCGAGCGACAGCATCAAGCTGCGCTCGTTACGGCGCGCGCCCTCCGCGATAAACATCAGGCCCATCACACTCTTGCCCACGCCGGAGATGCCGGCCACCACCGTGGTGCTGCCCAGGAAGTATCCGCCGTTCACGATCGGGTCGAGGCCGGGGATCCCCGTCGTGACGCGCGTGTTCGGATCGTACGCGGCCGCGGTGTCCCGCTTGTCCATGCGCGGTGCCTGGACCCGGCGATACGTCTCGATGCCGTGGCCATCCACGATACGAAACGTATGCCGGCCCATCTGATAGCTATGGCCGCGCGACTTGACGATCTCAATGGACCGAATGGTGGCGCGGTAGAGTTCCTCCATCCGTAACCGGATCACCGTGTCGGCGATCGACTCTTCGCCGGCTGGGGAGCCGTCTTTCAGCGTGCTCGCTTCGACAGCGAGCACCGCGGTGAGATTCTCCCGCTGAATGCCTTCGACCAGCAGATGGAATGCCTCGCGGGGATCCCGTTGTGCGGCGCCGTTGGTGACGACCCCTGCGATCCCGTCCACGAACATGCGCCGGGCGCCCATTTTCGCGGCGTCCGCGAGGAGCAAACTGTCGGCCTGGTGCAACTCCTGGCGGAACACCTCACGCGTCGTGAAGACGATCTTGATCCGGCCGTCGCGCTCGAGCGCCGGGAGATCCCACCCGAATCCCGCCGCGTCGCGGATCAGCTTGTGCGGGGAGACCTCGAACAGGACGATGACGCCCGGCTCATCGAACTCGCTTGCGCCGCGAAACACAAACTCGGCGCCGAACGTCGTTTTGCCTGTCCCGACTTCACCTTCGAGCAGGGTGATGTTGCCCCGGGGAATGCCGCCGCCGAGGATCGGATCGAGACCGCCGATGCCCGTTTTGACCAGATCGCGTTCAACGGTCATACGCTGTGCCTTTCGCTTGTGGGGCATCGTGGGTTGCCCGCTGTTGCAGCGCCTCGAGCAACGCCAGCCGACCGGGCCGAGAGGAGGCGATCTGCAGTAGCGCCACAACCGACTCCTGGGCTGCCGGTCGAAATAGAAAGCTATGCGCCGCGACGGTCCGGCCCTTCACCCGCTGGATCAGTCCGGCATCGATAAGACCCTCCAGCGACGCCTCCACCTGTTCGCGATGGTGGCCCACGGCTGCCGCGAGGAACTCGACGGTCAGAAGTGCATTAGGATGGCGGAAGAAGAACAGGAGCAGATCGACGTCAGTCTGGTCCTGAACGGAACTAATCCGTTCCAGCAACTCGTGAAGACGCTGAACGGTCATGGGCGGCTTGGTATTTGCTCCACTTTGTACCCTGTCAGCGGCTTGGTTGTCCGTGTACTTTAAGGGGTCGCTCTTCCCTTTGGTAGAAAGGCCCGTATGGCGCTCAGGACTCGCGGTCGCGCACCGCCACGCCAAGCGAGTGTCAAGCAGGGGAGGGTCGTTGTCGTCGAAGACAACGTCGACACGCGCGCGGGTCTGAAAGACGCATTAGAAGGCGATGGGTTCGAGGTGTTTGCCACGGGCGACGGCCGTCAGGCGCTCGATCAGCTGCGGAGCGAACCCAAGCCCGATGCGTTGCTCCTGGATCTCTTCATGCCGGGCTTGAATGGATTCGAGATCTATCACGCCCTGCGAGATGATCCGAACCTCGCCACGATCCCGGTCATCTTGGTCACCGCGGCTGCGCCGGCTCACCGCACGGGGCTGGACGTCGCGGCCACGATTCGGAAGCCCCTCGACCTGCAGGAATTGCTGTTGACAGTCCGTGGTGCTATTGCGACTGCAGGGTTCAGGCCGCTCCCCACCCTCTGAGCCGCCCAGCCGTGTCCGCCTCGGGGGAGAATCATCCGCGGGGTCAGGCGACGCGGAAACCGAGCCGGGCGACGCTCCGCCGCCGATCAAGGAAGTAGCTTAGTCGCTCAGTTCGTTGCCATTCCCGGCACTGCGGGGTACGTCATTAGCCCTCATGGCCGACTCGACAATGGATGACCTCACCGCCACCGCGCGCCTGCAGCGTCTCAGCACGCAGCTGGTCCCCTCCGGCGAGCTGAACTCGTTGCTCCACGAAATCCTGTCAGCTGCCGCTGACCTGAGTGGTACCGACAAGGGCAACATTCAATTCTACAATCCGTCGACCGGCCGGCTGCGCATGGTCGTGCATCAGGGTCTGGGCCGGCGCCTGGTCGAGCATTTCGCCGATCACGGCTGGGCCGCGACGTGTGACGCGGCGGCGGAGAAGAACGCGCGCGTGATCCTCGAGGATGTGGCGCAGGAGACCGCGTTCCAGGGCACGGTCGAGCTCGAGATCGTTCTCGAAGATGGGATTCGGGCGATTCAGTCAACCCCGCTCGTCACCCGCGATGGCCGCCTGCTGGGGATGCTGAACAATCACTATCGTGTTCCGGGTCGACCATCCGACCGCGTGCTGGGCTACATCGACGTGCTCGCGCGCATGGCGGCAGACCTGATCGAGCGCTCACAGGCGGAGGGCGCGCTGCGCGATGCCGATCGGCGCAAAGATGAATTCCTCGCCACGCTATCCCACGAGCTCCGCGGCCCGCTGGCGCCCCTCCGCAACACGCTCGAAATTCTGCAACGCGCCGGCACTGGCGATCCGCTGGTACGGCAAGCGCATGACACAATGGCGCGCCAGTTCCGGCAGCTCACGCGGCTGGTCGACGATCTGATGGACGTCAGCCGGATCACGCACAACAAGATCGAGCTGCGCAAGGAGCAGGTGGACCTCGCGCCGATCGTTCATCAAGCGCTCGAAGCGTGCCAACCGCTCGCCACCTCCGCGAATCTCCGCGTGCGCGTACATGCCCCCGCCGAGCCGATCTATGTGCACGCCGACCCGGTTCGGCTGGCGCAGGTCTTCGGTAACGTACTCAACAACGCGTGCAAGTACACGCCAGCGGATGGTGACGTGTCGGTAGATATCCGCCGAGAAGGCGGCGAGGTCGTCGTGAGCATCAGCGACACGGGAGTCGGCATTCCACCCGATCAGCTCGATCGTGTGTTCGAGCTGTTTACGCAAATCGACCTACCGTTCGAGCGCACGCTCGGCGGGCTCGGCATTGGTCTGACACTGGTCAAGCAGCTCGTGGAGATGCACGGCGGTACGGTCACGGCGCACAGCGAAGGCTTGCAGCGCGGGGCGGAATTCGTCGTGCGACTACCAATCCTCGAGGATCGGAGTGTCAAAGCGCGCACGGTGTCGTCCAAGCAGCCGACCGCGTCAGCTCAGCGAATTCTCATTGTGGATGACAATGCGGATACGGTGGACTCGCTCGCCAGGCTCTTAACCCTGAGTGGAAACGAGACTCAAACGGCACACGACGGTGTCGAGGCAATGCAGGTTGCCGACAGTTTTCGACCGAACATTGTCCTCCTCGACATCGGGTTGCCGAAATTCAGTGGCCTCGACGTGTGCCGGCGGATTCGTGAGCAGCCGTGGGGCAGGGCAATGGTAATGGTGGCGATGACCGGGCTGTCCCGGGACGAAGACCGACAGCGCTCGAAGGATGCGGGGTTCAACCACCACTTGGTGAAGCCGGTCGAATACGACGCGCTGCTGTCAGTCCTCGCCGAGCACTGTACCGCAGGCGCGAGGCGCGCCACAGCATGACCGCCCAAGGATCGGACGGTCTCTCTACCTTCGAGCCGGGACGTGAGCGCGTGAATGTGTGATTTACGTGCTCATGAGAGTCCTCCGCTCACAGGGGCCACGTCCCCCTCCTCTATCAGCTGCGCGATGATCTTGTCGGCCACTTGGCGCGCGACTGCCTTGCGTTCTTCTTCTGGCACGTCGTCCATCGAGAAGATGTCGTTGTACTTCTTGTAGAGGGGCAGGGCATCGATGTGAACGACCTTCTCGTCGTCCATCATGTTCTTCAGGACGCGCCCATGACACTTGAGGAAGCAGCCATCGATCATGATGGCTTTGTCGCTGCCCTTGACCCAGGATGCCATCGTCGAGTGAGGAACGAAAAACGCTTCCGCATGACAGGCGCGGGCGAGCGACGGCACCTCGTGTGAGATCAGATTAGCTGCGAGTCTCGCGATTTCGCCGCGGATACAAGGTCCCTCGCAGGACAAGACAGGGATACTCTTCGCGGCGATTTGCTGCGTTGCGTACACTTCTCCAGCCGGGCAAAAGCCCTTGACTGCCTGCACGTCCACCGAAAAGGCAGCTGTGTACCCATGCATGGCAACCTCCAATCCTCGAAGTGCTCGAGCCGAGTGCGCCTCTTGGCGGACGCAATCAAGCCGCCGGCGGACCGCCGGACGTCTGGACATTCGAAGGGATGGCCGGGAGGGCGTGAACTGAAAATGAAAGTAGTATGAGATGTCGATGAGAATACCTTGCTAGTCGTTGCGGAAGCGGGAGAGGGGTCGAATAGATTATGGCAGCCGATACGGACTCCTCGGAGGCACAGCCGGTGAGCTCGAGAACGCAGTCGGGAGTCGGCGGTCCCGTGGATTCGAGCGCAGTCGCTGACCGCTACCGTTCATCAATCCACCACTACGTGTTGCGCCTGGTCGGCGACTCCAGCCTTGCCGACGATCTCACGCAAGAGACATTCCTCCGCGTCCACCGGCATCTCGCGGAGTTGAAGGACCCCGCGGCGCTGGAAGGGTGGCTCTACCGCATTGCCACCAATGTCAGCTACGACCGCCTCCGGCAGCGTGAGCACCGCCAGCCGGCCTTGCCTCTGCTGAGCGCTGATGAGGGCCGCAATGACGCGGTGGAGGAAGATGGCGCACTCCGGCCGGACCAGCTCCTGGAACAGAAGGAAATGGGCGATTGCGTGCAGCACTTCCTGGCCGGGCTGTCACCTACGCACCGCGAGGTGATGTTGCTTCACGATCTGCAGGGGTACACCGACCCGCAAATCGCCGAGATGCTCGGCCTGTCGCTGCACAACGTGAAGATCCGTCTTCATCGCGCCCGCGCCGGACTTCGGGCTGCCCTGGGTGCAGGCTGCCACTTCGAGCACGACGATCGCGGCGTCTTCGTCTGCGAGCCAAAGCCGCCTGAGAGTTCCCGCTAAAGCCCCGTAATCCTGGGCCCCATAGTGCGCCACCGGCGGGGCGTATCCTTTCCCCCCCCCGCTTCGTCCTTCCTATGAATTGAGTTTCACGCGCCTTGACGCGCTCAGCACGTCGCTGGGCGCGCACAACGTCGAGGGAGGATGATATGGGCCTTACAAGATTGATGTTGAGCACCGCGTGGGTGCCTGTCCTCAGCGGCTGCATGATGTGGGGCGGGATGGGGCACACAAGCGGAACAGACTGGACGGGTGAGACCGGATACGCGAAGAACGGGCAGCCATTGCAGCGTGCCAAAGCAAGCAGCGCTGGTCTCACGCTCGCGCTGTCGTTCCCGACTCCGAGTGGCGGCGCGGCGGTGCCGATCGACGCACAGATTTCTGAGGACAGCGTTGGTCGTGAATTGACCCATGCGGACATCTGGCTGCGAATCGAGACGCCGGGTGGAGCCGTCGACGAGCTCCGCATGGAGCCCGTGCAGTCGTCGCGGGCAGGAGCGTACGAGGCGCACTACAGCTTCCCGGTCACCGGCCTCTATCTCGTGACAGCCGAGGCTCGAACCGGGAGCGGGAGTGACGAACGGACGGTGTCGGTCACGGCCAGAGCGCAGATCTACGACCACGCGCGGGGCGGCCGGCATCAGTGGCTCATGCCGGGAGCCGTCCTCGGTGGTCTTGGAATGGTCGCGACGATGGCTCTCATGATGCAGTGAAGGAGGCGATATGCTCGGGCAAAACGGCGAAGGTGCTCGGGAAGAGCCCGGCGTTCCCGGCAAGGGTGAAGCTGTGGCGGGCATGACGGAAGCAATGATGGGCCGATGCCAATGCGCGAAGATGATGTCGCACATGATGGCGGCGTGCTGCGCAGCGCAGGATGCCAAGGAGCAAACCGCTACAGAGGCGAGCCAGAAGGCATGAGTAGAAACTGGGAGCGCGGCGGTGGAGTACCGCGGTGAGTGGCCTCCCGCTAACTTTGGGCCTACCGCCACCGTAGCTCAGTGGTAGAGCTCTCGATTCGTAATCGAGCGGTCGTCGGTTCAAGTCCGACCGGTGGCTCTTTGGCAACGCGTTGACCGCGGTGGGAGAGGATGTTCTGCCGGGTTTCTCCTGTCTGCTCGAGTCGACTCTCTAATCGCTCGCTGAGCTCCTCCGTCCCTGGCGGAGCTCGGTGACCGCTCTCCAGCAATACCACGCGGCCACGGTGCGGTAAGGCCGGAAGCGTTCGCCGAGGGCATGAAGCTCCTTGGGCGTCGGCAGCTGGGGCAGGCCGTAGGCCAGCGCGTAGCCTTTGCGCACGCCATAGTCGCCGACCGGCCAGACATCGAGTCGCCGCAACTGAAAGATCAGGAACATTTCCGCCGTCCACTGACCGATCCCACGTACGACCGACAACGATGTGACGATCTCCTCGTCCGGGAGCCGGCCGATGCGCTGGAGCCGGACGGTGCCATCCACGACCTTCGCCGCGAGATCGCGAATGGCAGCCACCTTGCTGCGGGAGAGTCCGACCGCGCGCATCCGTCTGGGATGTAGCGCGAGCACGGTGTCGGGCGAAAGATCCCCATCGCACAGGGCGACAAAGCGGCGGTGGATGGCTCCCGCGGCGGCTCCCGCGAGCTGTTGGTAGAGGATACTCTCGGCGAGTGCGGCAAAGTGCCGGGAATCACGCCGGGGCAGGTGGAAACGGGTCGTGCGCTCGATCAACTTCGCCATGACCCGATCGCGGCGCGCTATCTCGGCGACGGCTTTTGAAAATGATGTGCGAGCCATGGCTTTCCCGGTTCTGTTACCGATCGATCATCCGTTGCGCGGCTTCGGAATACCGCGCGCCGTGCAGCGTGAGCCGCGCGGCGGTGCGCTCGATCTCCGCGAGGTCATCCCGCGTGAGCTCCACGGTCGTCGCGCCGAGGTTCTCGTCCAGACGCGCGAGCTTCGTGGTTCCCGGAATCGGCACGATCCACGGCTTCTGCGCCAGCAACCAGGCGAGCGCGACCTGCGCCGGCGTCGCCCCCTTCTTCGCCGCGATCCTCGTCACGAGATCCACGAGTGCCTGGTTGGCTTTGCGGTTCTCCGGCGTGAAGCGCGGTACCGTGCTCCGGAAATCCGAGCTGGCGAAGGTGGTGGTCGCGTCGATCTTCCCCGTGAGGAAACCCTTGCCGAGCGGGCTGAACGGCACGAAGCCGATGCCAAGCTCCTCGAGCGTCGGGATGATCTCTTGCTCCGGCTCTCGCCACCACAGCGAGTACTCGCTTTGGAGCGCGGTAACGGGCTGCACCGCATGTGCGCGGCGAATCGTGCGCACGCCGGCTTCAGAGAGGCCGAAATGGATCACCTTGCCTTCGCGGATCAGATCCTGCACGGTCCCGGCGACGTCCTCGATCGGCACGTTCGGATCGACGCGGTGCTGGTAATAGAGATCGATCGCCTCGACGCGAAGCCGCTTGAGCGAGCCCTCCGTCATGCGCCGAATGTACTCGGGCCGGCTGTTCAGTCCGCGCTGTTTTCCGCTCTCGTCGAAATCAAACCCAAACTTGGTCGCGATCACCACCTGCGCGCGAAAGGGCGCGAGCGCCTCTCCGACGAGGTCTTCGTTCGTGAACGGTCCGTAGACCTGAGCGGTGTCGAAGAGCGTCACCCCGCGCTCCACAGCCGCGCGGATCAGGGCGATCATCGGTTGGCGCTCGCCCGCCGGGCCGTAACCGAAGCTCATCCCCATGCAGCCGAGTCCCAGGGCCGAGACTTTCAGGTTGCTGGTCCCCAGCGAGCGTTGGTTCATGGTGGCGCTTCTTACCTGTTTGGGCGCGCCCGATATTGCTCGTCGCTGACTTTTTCCATCCACCGCACGCTGCTCCCATCCCGCTGCTCCTGAACCGCGATGTGCGTCACGCTCGTGGTTGCCGTGGCGCCATGCCAGTGCTTCACACCGGGCGGGATTGAGACCACGTCGCCCTCGCGCATGGTCTGCGCAGGACCGCCCCACTGCTGAACCCAGCCGGTCCCGGCCGTAACGATGAGCCTTTGGCCGAACGGGTGATCGTGCCACGCTGTCCGGGCAGCTGGCTCGAACGTCACAGAGGCGGCCGACACGCGCGACGCGTCGTTCCGCTGGAACAGCGGTCGAACGACCGCGGAACCGGTGAAGTTCTCGGCAGGAGCGGCATAGGCCCGGCGCGAACTGTCGGTGCTGATGCTTATGGCCGGAGTTGGCGGCGGCGCGGCCGGTGCCATGCTGACTACTCTTGGGCCGCCGGCGGGCCTGGTGCGAACGACATCAGCCAGCACGGCCGATGCGTTGTCTGCCTGTTTCTTGCCAACATGCGCAGCGATGACCGAGACGAGACTGCGCAGCTGTGCCTCAGTGAGCCCAGTGTTGAGTCCGACGTTGAAATGAGACTGCAATTGTGGATTGACGTCTCCAAGGGCGGCCAAGGCTCCAATCGTTGCGATCTCACGACTCTGGAAGTCGAGATTGTCACGCCCGAAGATGTCACCGAACAGATGGCCCTTCAAAAACGCATCGATTGCTGGTGCGAAGGTGATGTATCGGCCGGTGGCCGGTCCCCCGATCAACCGCTCTCGAATCTCCGCTCCCAGCTCGATGCTGGTCCTGTTCGCAGGGAAGGGACTGGGTTCCGCACCAACCACATCCCGAATGCCCTTCTGCTCGCGCTCGGCCAACACGTCCATGAACGTGGTGATGCCGTTCAGGCTCCGCGGAAACCCCGCGTAGGCGTACATCTGCACGAGCACTTCCTTGATTTCATTGATCGTCAGGCCGGCATCGAGGCCATCATTGAGCGCGGTGTTGAGCTTCCGCAAATCACCAATGGCGGTGAATGCCGCAATCGTAACGATCCGCTGCTGTTTGGCGCTCAAGCCTTCCGTCGCCACTGACTTCGCCTCCGGAATCGCGGCAGCCCAGGCCGACAGACACAGGCAGGCAAGGAGTCTCGTCATCTTTGTCCACCTTCGTGCTTGAGCTGACCCATGTGCTTCTCCCAGAAACGTACAGCCGCAGCGATCCATCCCTCGGCGCTCGTACCGATACCCAGACCGAAGCCGTGCCCGACGCCCCGATACTTGTGGTACGCGACGTCGGTGCCCGCCCCTCGCAACGCCGCAACGCGCCGCTCCATCACCGCAGGCGGTGCGATTCCGTCAGTCTCACCAACGGCAACGAAGGTTGGCGGTTCCGACCGAGCGACGTCGGAATGTCCGGTGTACAGGAGCACGACCGCGGCAGGTCGCGGCAGCGTTGCACCACCGAATCGTGCCGCGCCGTGGGAAGCGATCGAGGCGGCCATCCTCGCACCGGCGGAGCTTCCCCAGAGGGAGTAGTCCGCCGTCGAAACACCGAGCGCGTCGGCGTTCCTGAAGATGTACGTCAGCGCCGCCGCCAGATCTTCCGTGGCGATCCGGCCGCCCTGCCCGGCGCGGTACCTGAGGACAAACGCGTTGAACCCGCGGTTGCTGATCTCGACCGCGAACGGAAAGCCCTCGTGCACGGATGCGACATAAGCGAACCCGCCACCGGGTGCAATCACCGCGAACGGAGCCCCCGGCTTTCCACGCAAGAAGAAGAGCCCAGTGTGCCGACGCGATGGGTCCGCCTCTTTCTCCTCGGCGCTGTAGAAGTCGTGGAAGATCGTTCGACCAGCGGCCCGGTCGTCGATCATCCGGTTGAGTGACGACAGGACGACGGCGGGATCCACGTGACTGTGGTAGGGGAGGAGCGAACCGATCTCACTCAGCCGCATGTTCGTGTCGACGCGCCGGTCATCCCACGGCAGGAGCAGACCAGCGAATCCGCGGAATGCTGAATGTCCCAGGAGGTCACCGACGGTGTGGTCGACGCGCAGGTGCACCGCGGGTACTCCTTGGGCACTCACGCCACATGCCGCCACGGCCGCGTACCACACCGCCCCAACCGCGCGACGAGTCAAGCGGGTGATCACTTCTTGGGCGGTGCCTCCACGCCTGAGAAGGCCAGCACCTGGTCCGGCAGACGCTGGCCCCGGATCTCGATCGCTCGCACCGCCGCATTCAGATCGGCCAGCTCACCCGGCGTGAGTCGCACATCGGCAGCACCGCTGTTTTCGAGCATGTGCGCCATCTGCGTCGTCCCCGGAATCGGCACGATCCACGGCTTCTGGCCGAGCAGCCACGCGAGCGCGATCTGCGCGGGCGTGGCGCGCTTCTGCTCGGCCCAGCGCTGCACCAGCGCGACGAGCTGCAGGTTGTGCGGCAGGTTCTCCGGCGCGAACCGGGACTCGACCGCGCGGATGTCGCCGGGCGCGAACCGCGTGTTGGCGTCGATCCAGCCCGTGAGAAACTGCACGCCGAGCGGGCTCCAACACACGAAGCCGATGCCCAGCTCCTCGCAGAGCGGCAAAACTTCCTGTTCAGGCCCGCGCCATAACATCGAGTATTCGTTCTGCACGGCGGTGACGGGAAGCGTGGCGTGCGCTCGACGCAACGTGCCGAGTCCCATCTCCGAGAGCCCCCAATGCAGCACCTTGCCTTGCTGCATCAGCTCCTTGACGGCTCCCGCGACGTCCTCGATCGGGACCTCCGGATCGACGCGGTGCTGATAGAGCAGGTCAATGCGGTCGGTGCGAAGGCGCCGCAGCATCCCATCGACGACACGCTTGATGTGGTCGGGCTTGCTGTTGCGGCCCGGCCGCCGCTCGCCGGTTTCGAGGTCGATGTTCCAACCGAACTTGGATGTGATGACGACCTTGTCGCGGAACGACTGGATCGCTTCGCCGAGGATGCGCTCGCACTCGTGCGGCCCATAGGCTTCCGCGGTATCGAAGAACGTGACGCCGCTGTCGAAGGCCCGCCGGATGATGTTGAGCATCTCGGGGCGGTAGGGCACCGTCGTCTCGTACTTGCGTCGCATGTTCTGGACGCCGAGTCCGATGGCCGAGACTTCGAGCTTGCCGAGCCGGCGCCGGTCAGCTGCCCGGGGGGCAGGCGTCTCGTTCGACGCTGCCTTCTGAGTGTACGCCTGCGTGGGGAGGCCGCCGAGCAGCGGCGCGGCGGCCAACGCGCCCGCGGACTGCAGGAAGGTGCGGCGCGCGATTTTGTCGTCGCGTTCTGTTGGCATAAACGAGACCTCGTCTATTGTGTCAACAGCCTGGTGAACGAAAGCACGCCCAGCTTCCACTTCCCGTTCTGCTGCACATATACCTCAGTCACCATGAAGGGGTTCGTGACCTCGTTACCGCCAACGACGGCGTCGAGACGAATCCTGTTCAACAGGATGGCCGTGGTCCCGATGAACCGCACCGACGCTTCGAAAATTTCCGCGTGCTTGTAGTGGATGCCTCCACTTCTGATGATCTCGAGCTCTCGATCGGTGCCCCAGGTTCCGCCCATATGGACGAACATGGCCTGCTTATCGAAGAGTGCGGCCAGGGAATCGACGTTGCGCTCCGCCATCCAGCGCCATTTGGTCTTCGAGAGAGCGAGAACTTCCTGCTCCGCATTCGAGCTGCTCGGCGGATTCTGCGCCGCAGCGGGCGCCGCGTAGAGCAGGAAGAGCGCGACGAGCGCGCCGCTGATCTGTTTCATGGCTCCGTAGTCCTTTCTTTATCGTGGGCGATACGGTACGACAACGGCTCTCGCAAGCTCGACGAGCACGAGGGCGGTGTTGCCGATCAGGGTCACACCAGAGGCGCGCGTGAGCCCGTCCTGCAACACCCGCACCTCCGCGCGATCACCACTGATCGTCAGCTCGGCGACACGTCCCTGTTGCTCGGCTTGGATCAGCGTCCGTGGACCAACGCTCCGCAATCCGTCGGGCCGAACCAGGGGCATAGACGTCTCGATCGGCACGATCGGGCCGGCGCTACCGTCGGGCTTCACCGGAATGCGAAACAGCTTGCCGGTGTCGAAGGTGTTCACGTACAGCGAGCCATCGGCGAGGAATGCGAGACCGTCGATCACGTTCAACCGCTCATCGCTCGTCCACACCTCGAGCGCGGTCGCGCCGGGCTTCAGTCGGTGCACTCGGCCGCCAAACGACTCGGATGCGTAGACCCCACCGTCGGCCGACACCGCGATGTCGTTGCACACGCCGCTGCTGGGGGGAAATGGATACGTGTTCTTGGCGACGCCGCTCGTCAAGTCGAAGGATCGGAGCGCCGTCTGGCCGGCGACAGGCCTCCCGTCACGGCCGCCCGTCGAGTTCTGGCAGACCCACAGCGTATTGGTTTTGTCGTCCGCGAGGACGCCGAGCACCCTCGTGAGGCCTGCGGTGGAGGCTAGAATCCACGGTTCCGCGTGAGCGGCGCCCGGCGCGGCGCGGTAGATCGTCCCTTTCGCCATGCTGCCGAAATACACCGTCCCGTCGCGACTCGATGTGACATTCTCCGCGACGACGCCGGTGTCGTTGATCGTCACGTGTGTGCGGTCCTGCGCTCGAGCGTAGCTGACACGGAGGAGGCGGTTGCCCTTGTCATCGCTGATCAGGACAGAGCCGTCCGGCATCTGGAGCACATCGACTGGCCGGCCCAGTGCCGCCGCCGCGGCTCCCCAGCCCCCTGGCGCGCTCGATCGGTTGGGCAGGAAGCCGTCCAGAAACGTTTCGTAGCGTGTCACCTGACGTCCATTCGTGCGCGCGACCATGACGCGATAGCCGCTCGGCACCGAGCGGTTCCACGAACCATGCTGGGCGATGATCACCGCGTTCTTGTAGCTCGCTGGGAACATGTCCCCCGTGTAGAACGTGAAGCCGAGCGCCGCCACGTGGGCGTCGAGCTTCTGCACCGGTGCTTCTGTTGTGGAGCAGGCCCGCTGCGCGCCGAACTGCGGGTCCGACACGTCACCCTGATGACAGAATGGGAAGCCGAAGTGCAGGCCGGGCTTCCAGGCGACATTGAGCTCGTCGCTCGGCACGTCGTCGCCGAGCATGTCGCGACCATTATCGGTGAACCACAGTTCTCGAGAGACCGGGTGCCAATCGAAACCAACGCTGTTGCGGACGCCCTCGGCGAACACCTCGAGGTTTGACCCGTCAGGCTTCATTCGCAGAATCGTGGACACCATGGGCGGGGACAGGCAGACGTTGCACGGAGCGCCGACCGACATGTACAGCAAGCTGTCGGGCCCGAACGCGATGAACTTCCACGTGTGGCCATCCTTCGAATTCGGCAAGCTGTCACGGACGACGACCGGGGCAGGAGCCGAGTCGAGGCGCCGTTCGATGTCATCGAACCGCAGGAGCTTGCTCGCTGTCGCTACATACAGGGCGCCGTTGCGTATCGCGACCCCATTGGGCTGATCGAGCCCGCTGGCGATTAGCACCACCCGATCGGCTTTGTGATCACCGTCGCGATCGATGACCGCGTGCACCTTGCCGGCCCGGAACGATCCGACGAACACGGTGCCGCGCGGACCCAACGCCATCTCGCGGGCGTTCTCCACGCTGTCGGCGAACACGGTGACGTGAAATCCCGCGGGGAGCACCCATTGAGGTTGCTGCGCCACCAAACTCAATGGCGTGAGGCCCGGGATGAGTAGGAGGGACACGCGTGCAACGACGGCGAGCTTCGGAGTGGTCATTATCTAGGCACCTCTGAGTGGCCGTGAGCGTTTGAGCTCGCTCCTTGTACGAAACTCCAGGATTCTACCCCGGGCGTAGCGGCGGGAGTATTACGATCCTGCGAATTCGTTGTACAATTCTGCATGGCTATGTCACAGGTGGAGCAGCGCGGGATCGCGCGGGGGCGTGCGAGCAGGGACGAGCTCGCGGAATTGATCACACGTCATGTGGTGCAGGACGGGCGCCAGGAGGCAGCACCGGGGCTCTCGCTGTACCGGTATTCTGTGCCGACGGGTCCGCTCTACGGCGTCAGCGAGCCGTCGTTCTGCGTCGTCGTGCAGGGAGCCAAGGAGCTGCTGTTCGGCAGCGAGCGGCTCCGGTATGACGCGTCGCAGTATCTCCTCGTCTCCGCCGGCCTGCCCGTGGTCGGCCACGTCATAGAGGCTTCGGTGCAGCGGCCATACCTCGCCGTGCGTTTCGTGCTCGATCCCGCCGTCGTCACTGCGGTGCTGATGGAAAGCGGTCATCTGACGTCGCGGATCGATAACACCGTCAAGGCTCTGGCCGCCTGCCCGATCGACGCGGACCTGTTGGATATCGTTCTGCGGCTCGTGCGGCTCGTGGACTCCCCGCGCGACTACGCCGCGCTCGCACCGCTCGCCGCGCGGGAGATCGTGTACCGGCTCGCGCGTGGAGATCAGGGTCAGCGGCTTCGGCAGATCGCCGTCGTCGCGGGTCGCGCGCATCGCATCGCGAAAGCGATCGAGCTCATTCGCAAGAGTTTCGGCAAGCCACTCCGCATCGACGCGCTGGCCCGGCAGCTCGGGATGAGCGTTTCGGCTCTCCACCACGACTTCAAAGCCGTCACCGCGCTGAGCCCGCTGCAGTTTCAGAAGCAGCTGCGCCTGCAGGAAGCGCGCCGGTTATTGCTCGGCGGTGAGGTCGATGTGGCGCGGGCGGGATACCGCGTGGGTTATGACGATCCGCCGCATTTCAACCGGGAGTACAAGAAACTCTTCGGCGAGCCGCCCGGGCGTGATGTCGAACGGTTGCGTGGTGTGGCTCAGATGGCGGGCAACGGTGGGAGATCTTTGACAGCGCGTTGACGGTCGACGGCCATCCTCCGTTGCCATGCCCGCGGAGCGCGCCTACGTTCCAGCCATGCCCCCTGCCGAGCTCATGACGGCGGAGGATCTCCTCCACCTGAATCTCCCCAATAAGCGGACCGAACTCGTCCGCGGTGTCCTCGTCGTACGCGAGCCGGCGGGCTACAGTCACGGACGCGTGGCTGCGAACGTTATGGCCAAGCTCGTGGCTCATCTGGACCAGACGCGAACCGGTCAATTGTTCGCCGCGGAAACCGGGTTCACACTCGCTCGCGGTCCTGACACGGTCCGAGCGCCCGACGTCGCGTATCTGCGCAACGAACGTTTGCTCGATCCCGCGACACGCGGCTTTCCCGATGTCGTGCCCGATTTGGTTGTGGAAGTGCTCTCGCACGACGATCGCCCCGGCGAGGTGCTCGCCAAGGTCGCCGACTGGCTCTCGGCGGGCAGCCCGTTGGTGTGGGTCATCGATCCGGAGCGCCGCGCGGCGCGCGTCTATCGCGCCGACGGCAGCCAATCCTTCATTCGTGAGCACGAATCCCTTGTGGGAGAGGACGTCTTACCGGGTTTCTCCTGCCTGCTCGAGTCGATTCTCTAGTCGCTCTTGACATGCTCCGTCCGCGGCGGAGATTAGAGCTCCAGACATGAACCTCGCGCTGCTGCTCCTCAGCCTTACTCTGCTCCTGAGCCTTACGCTGCTCAGGGGAGGGTTCGAGGCGCGCGCGAGACAGAGGATCTAAGCAGAGCCGATAGCAGCAAGCCAGCAGCATCGCCGCCGCGAACCCACC
>DASTDR010000039.1:0-2172 GCA_035710265.1 Gemmatimonadales bacterium
GGACGGCTAAGCAAATCGGTCTAACCATTCCCAGGGAACTGTTATTGCGAGCTGATCGAGTCATCGAATGACCGCTTTTGGCGTGCGCCGTGAAGAGGCGGCGCTTTTCCAGTGGGTGCAAGTCCCACCCGGCAACCGCTCCAGCCGGAAGCAACCGGAGCAGACAGGGAGGTAACGAACTGGCTGAAGCCTTCGGTTAAGCGTGTCACGAAATACGGTGACAGCGCGAGTGTGCAGGCCGTAACGCGAGTGAACGCTGGGTAAGCCTCGAAAATGCCGATGCACAGGCCGACCCGACGACCCTATCGGGGAAGGCTGACACGACGGAACGGATGAGCAAGGTTGGACCGCCCGTCGCTGTGCCGGGGTAGTGGCGACAGCATGTACACAAGGAAAGCGCACGCAACACGGGAAGCCCCGAAGCGCGATGCACGGATGATCAATCGGACGCCCGCGAGGGTTGGGCCGAGCGCGACGGGGTGACGGAGGGGCCCGTAGTACCGATGAGGCCGGTTAACGCCGGCGGAGGGAAGGGGCCTCAGTTCAAGACGAACGCAACAAGCGGTGAGGGACGCGGGGATTGGGCAACCTATCAACTCCGGAAAGTGTTCAGAAGCTGCGGACGGCGTTACACGCAAAAGCGAAGGCAGAAGCCGGTTACCGCTTCTACGCCCTGTACGACAAGATCTATCGCGAGGACGTTCTGGCCCACGCCTACGCCCTGTGCCGCTCCAATGAGGGCGCGCCGGGCGTGGACGGACAGGCGTTCGCCGATGTCGAGGCGTACGGGGTCGAGCGGTGGCTCGGCGAACTGGCGCTTGCGCTCAAGGAGGAGACCTACCGACCGGAACCAATAAGACGAGTGTTTATCCCGAAAGCCAACGGCAAGCTTCGGCCGCTTGGCATCTCGACGCTTCGCGATCGGGTCTGCATGACAGCAGCAACGTTGGTGCTGGAACCGATCTTCGAGGCGGATCTTCCACCGGAGCAGTACGCGTACCGGCCGGGCCGCAACGCCCAGCAGGCGGCGATCGAGGTGGAGGAGCTGCTGTTCCGAGGCCACCCGGAAGTCGTGGACGCCGACCTCGCGGACTACTTCGGGAGCATCCCGCATGCTGAGGTGCTGAAATCGGTGGCACGCCGCGTCGTCGATCGACGGGTGCTGCATCTGATCAAGCAGTGGCTGGAGTGCCCCGTTGAAGAAACCGACGATCGAGGACGGAAGACACGAACGACCGAGGCCAAGGACCGCAGGCGCGGCATTCCTCAAGGCTCACCCATCTCTCCGTTGCTGGCCAATCTGTACATGCGCCGCTTCGTGTTGGGGTGGAAAAAGCTCGAGCTGAAGGAGCGCCTTGGCAGTCGGATCGTGACCTACGCCGATGATCTCGTGATTCTGTGCAGGAACGGCAAGGCGGCAGAGGCCCTGCAGCGGCTGCGCGAGCTCATGGGTCGGCTGAAACTCACGGTCAACGAGGAGAAGACACGAATCTGCAAGGTCCCGGAAGGCGAGTTCGACTTCCTGGGTTACACGTTTGGGCGAATGTACTCGGCGAAGACCGGCCAAGCCTACCTGGGCTTCCGGCCCTCAAAGAAAAGCATGCGGCGCATCGTCGAGAAGATCCATGCGCTCACCGCCCACTCGATGACATGGCAAGGGACCACGGAGCTGGTAGCACAGTTGAACCAGACGCTGCGCGGTTGGGCGAACTACTTCCAAGTAGGCACCGTCAATCGCGCGTACCGGGCGCTGGACATCTACGCGGCTGCGCGGTTGCGCCGGTGGTTGCGCGCCAAGCACAAGGTCAGGCGGCGAAGGGGCGGGACCTATCCTCTCTCGCACCTCTACGGATACTTCGGTCTCGTACGCCTCGGCCGGCTTGGGCACGACGTGTCGTGGACGAAAGCGTGAAGTCTTGCCCGAGAGCCGGATGCGGGAGATCTGCACGTCCGGTTCGATGAGCGGGATGTGGAAACGGAGTCACGGCGAGGTTACTAGGGCACCGCCAGACGAAAGGGGCGGCAACAGACAAACCGGACCTACTGCCACCGCGCCACATCTCGACTCTACCAAGCGCGAGTGGCAGAAATGGGTCGAACTGAGCCGTTCGCCATCGTCTCTGTTCGGCGGAAAGCGGTCGCTAAGGCAATGAGGAACGACTGGCTCGATCA
>DASTDR010000040.1:0-6379 GCA_035710265.1 Gemmatimonadales bacterium
CGCACATCGGTCGCGCCCTGGCCGGGGATGACCCCTACGGGGTGAACTTCACGGAGAACTGGGTCAGCGTCGATCCCAACGTCGACTATGACAAGACGCTGCACGCCATTCAGGAGGCGGTCGCGGGCTACCCCGGGGTGCAGCGCGACGTGCAGACGTACCTGAAGGAGCGCATCCGGGAGGTGCTGACGGGAGGAGGACACGCCCTCATCGTGCGTATCTATGGCAACGACTTGGAAGTCCTCCGCCAGTCGGCGGAGTCGATTGAAGCCGCCATGAAGCCGATCGAGGGCATCCACGACCTCCACGTGCAGCTCCAGACCATGGTGCCATTTGTGGAGGTCAAGGTCGACCTCGCCGCCGCCCAACGCTACGGCCTCAAGCCGGGCGATGTACTCCGGTCGGCGAACATGATCATGACGGGCCATGAAGTGAGCGACATTCACCGCGACGGGTGGGTGTACGACGTGCAGGTGTGGACGATTCCTGAAGTCCGGCAGAACATCAGCAACATCCGCGACATGCTGATCGATACACCGGCGGGCGGTCACGTGCGTCTGGCCGATGTCGCGAGTGTGACCGTCAAGCCGACGCCGAACATGGTCCAACGCGAAAACGGCGCGCGGCGCATGGACGTGAGGGCCGATGTGGCGGGACGTGACCTCGGCTCCGTCGCGACCGACGTCGAAGCGGCCTTGGCGAGCGTCAAACTCCCCCTCGGCTACCACGCGGAGCTCCAGGGCGAGTGGCAGGAGCGGCAGAAGGCGAGTAAGGGTCTCCTGCTGCTGTCGATCGTCGCGGCGATCGGCATTCTCTTCCTGCTGGAGACGTCGTTCAAGAGCTGGCGCCTCGGCATCCTCTCTTTCCTGACGCTACCGTCGGCACTGGTTGGCGGCGTCCTGGCGGCGTACCTGGGTGATGGCGTGCTCTCCCTCGGAGCGCTCGTCGGGTTCCTCACCATCCTGGGGATCGCGGCGCGCAACGGCATCATGATGATCAATCACTTCCAGCATCTCGAGCGGGAAGAAGGGGAAGCGTTCGGCCCAGCCCTGGTGCTGCGCGGCGCGCGGGAGCGCCTCTTGCCGATCCTGATGACGACGCTCGCTACCGGACTGGCCATCGTGCCCCTGGTCATCGCCGGAAGCATCCCCGGCCACGAGATCGAGCACCCGATGGCGGTCGTGATCGTGGGTGGGTTGGTGACGTCGACGCTCCTGAACCTGTTCATCGTCCCCTCCCTATACCTGCGGTTCGGGCGGAGTCGGGAACGGGAAGCGACGGTATGAGCAAGGGCAGCCCCCTGGTGGTCCTGGCGGTCGTGTGCCTGGCACCCGCGGGACTGGCTCAGACTTCAGCACAGACTCAGCCTTCCCTCCGTTTCGGCGGGGACTTCCGCGCTCGTTACGAGCACACGGCGCGCGGCAACGGTGTGCCGGCGCTCGGCAGGGAAGTCGTACGGTTTCGGCTCGGCGCCACGTATGCCCCGCAGCCGGACCTCACCGTCCGTGCGCGAATCGCGACCGGCGACCCGGACGATCCCAACTCCACCGATGTCACGCTGGGAAGCTTCGTGAACGATCTGCCGTTCAGTCTGGATCTTGCGTCCATCGAGCTGAGCCGGCCGAAGTGGGGCGTGTTCGCTGGGAAGTTCACCAATCCGTTCCTCACCACCGAGCTGGTGTGGGATGGAGACGTGAACCCGCAAGGAGCGGGCGGCCGCCTGAACCTGGGGAAATCCAGTGGCAGCACCGCGACGCTGACCGGCATGTACTTCATCGTGGACCAGCAAGCGGGCGACACGATGAGCGACATGGGGGGCGCGCAGATCGCGGTCAATAGCGGCGCGCGCGGTTCGTGGCGGTTCACGGGCGCCGTGGGCTACTACGACTACCACATCCGCAGCCTCGTGAACGCCTCCGTCTCGGGGGACGTCCGGGGCAATCGCCTGGCTCCGGGGAATACTGCCTACCTCTCGGACTTCAACTTGTTCGACGCTGTGCTGATGGTGGACTACACGGGGTTCGGCAAGAGCCTCCCGCTGCGGTTCGTGGGCGACTACGTGCACAACGGGGGCGCCAACGACCTGAACACGGGCTTTTGGGTGGACCTGTTCCTGGGGAGCACCCAGCGTACGGGCGACGTCCGCGGGCGCTACGGGTATGCCCAGGTGGAAACGGACGCGGTGCTGGCAGCGTTCGCGCACGACAACACGACGCTCGGCACGAACTCCGAGACCCACACGCTTTCCCTCGATCTCGTGCCTCGCGCCAACACGCTCCTCACTGCGACTGCGTACATCTACGCCCCGCTCGAGCCGCCCGGCGTATTCCAAACCAGGGTGCGGCTCAATGCGATGGTGACATTTTGACCACGCTACGAATGCTGACCCGCGTCGCCGCGCTCGCGCTGGTGACGGCGCCGTTGGCGGCTCAGGCACCTCCCGCTGAGCTGCCGCCGTACCTGCGCGACCGCGGCACCGGCGTCCGGACGTCGCTCCTGGGCAGCTACGTCCGCGAGGGTGAGCTGCTCGTGTATCCGTTCTTCGAGTGGTACTCGGACAAGGACCTCGAGTACAAGCCAAGCGAGCTGGGGTACGGCACCTCGAACACCGACTATCGGGGGAAATACCGCGCGTCGGAGGGAATTCTATTCTTCGGTTACGGCGTGACGGCCGATCTGGCGCTCGAATTCGAGGCCGCGGTCATCGATGCGGAGCTCGAGACGTCCGCGGCCGATACGAGCACGGGCAAGCCGCCCAAGGTTCAGGAGTCGGGACTCGGCGACGTGGAAGGGCAGATCCGCTGGCGCTTTCAGCGCGAGACTGAGAGCAGGCCAGAGTTCTTCACCTACTTCGGCACCGTATTCCCGCTGCAAAAGGACAAGCACCTCATCGGCACGCAGCACTGGGAGCATTTCTTTGGGCTGGGAGTCGTGCGCGGATACCACTGGGGCACGATGACCGTGCGCGTCGGCGCCGAGTACTCGGCGAAGGTGTTCGATGCGGGCGAGTACGCGATCGAGTGGCTGCGGCGGTTTTCGCCGCAGTGGCGCGTTGTCGCGGCCATCGAGGGCAACCAGGTCGACGAGATCTCGCTCCTCACCGAGGCGCAATGGTCCCCCAGCCGCCGCGTCACCTTCAAGTTCAACTCCGGCGTTGGCCTCACCCAGAACGCGACCGACTTCGCGCCGGAAATCGGCGTGATGTTTTCATTCTAGGAGGGATGTGCAATGACAGCTCGTGCGCTCCTGATCGGCGCGGCCGTCGTGGGGCTCTCAGCGGCAGCGCGCGCGCCGTTGCAGGCCCCCGCGCCGGAGATCGTTGTGTACGCCTCCGACCTGTCGGCCGGCGACCTGTCAGAATTCGCCTTTTGGAACGACCCGGCCTCGCCGGGGGGGAAGCTGGTCGGGACACCGAACAAAGGTGAGGAGCTCGACCCGCCGCCCGAGAACGACCCTCACGTGACGTTCACCGTGCCCGTCCGTGCCGGGGTCCCCTACCGCTGTTGGATCCATATGAAGGTGGGGGCGCCGAAGCGACTGGCGAAGGCGAACAGGCTGTTCGTGCAGATCACCGGGGCCGTGGACAAGGCAAGCAAAGAGATCTTGAAGCCCCGCTCGGCGAGCTACCTGACCGCCCAGGGACCGGAGCAGGTGGGCTGGACGTGGGTCTCGTGCGATCCGGGGGCCAACGTGTCCGAGCCGTTGGTCCGCTTCAAGAGCAACGGAGAAGTCACCGTGCGCTTACAGGGCGGCGCGGAGGGTGTTGGGTTCGATCAATTCATCCTCAGTCCCGCGCGGTTCCTGGACAAGGCGCCCACCGAACCGGTGGTGCCCAAATGAGATGGCTCAGCGGCGATGCACCGACGAGTTGGAGCGCGGTCACGGGACGCGCGGTGATGGTGGCCGTGGTCGGGTTCGTGGTGCTGCAGGCGAAGGAGTACGTCGACGCGGGCGCGTTCGACACCCCCGCGACGGCCCTCGACGCGGTCTTGATCGCGGCTGGAGTATTCCTCGTGAACGCCATCCTCAAGTGGGGCAGGTTCCAGTGAGGAGCGGTGCGCTGATGCTCGCGGCTGGGACGGTCCTCCTGAACCCCACGCAGGATCCGCCCGCACCCTTCGCCGTTGCGAGCATCCACTTCGAGCAGAACGCGAGCGACGGTGATTTCGAGGCCGTGGTCGAGGTGAAGGGCGGCGATGAAGGCCTGGCACAGCTCGCGGTCGTTTCTCCGGACGGCCGCGCCGTGATCGACGTGACGGCTCCCGCCGCGACCACATTGGGGGTCCGGCAGCTGCGATTTGAGTCTCCCGAGCCGGGAGACTTCGCGAGCCTGAAGTCCGCCTATCCGGAAGGCGTGTACTCGTTCACCGGGGCGACCGCGGACGGCACGACGCTCCAGGGCAAGGCGACGCTGCGTCACACATTGCCGCCCGCGGCGGCATTCCTGCGTCCAGCGGCTGGCGCCCGCACGGTGAGCGTCAAGGATCTGGTGATCACCTGGACGGCGGTCCGGAACGTTACCGCCTACATCGTCACCATCGAACAGCATGGGTCTGACGTCAGCATCACGGCGCGATTGGCCGGGTCCGTGGCCAGCTTCGCCGTCCCCGACGGCTTTCTGCGTCCGGGCACGGCCTATCAGCTCGGTATCGGCACGGTGACGGCGGGTGGCAACATCTCGTTCGTGGAGACGACGTTCACGACGGCTGAGTAAGGAGGAGGAGCCATGACGAGGCTTGTACTGCGCTGCTGGGCGATCGCCGCCGCGCTCTGGCTCCCAGCGGCCGGGGCACGCGCTCAGGCGCCAAACGGCGAACGCCTCGCGTTGCGTGTGGGCGCGGTCGCGCAGAACGGGATCTCCCTCGACGGCGTGCTGTCCGAGCCGCTGTGGATGACCGTTGATTCAATCTCGAACCTCACGATGATGGAGCCCGAAGAAGGCGGCGTGCCCACGGCACGGACCGTCGTCCGGGTCCTGGTTACGCCGACCGAGATCGTCATGGGTGTGCGCTGCGACGACCCCGATCCCAGTGGCATTGTGTCGTACACAAAGGCGCGAGACATCGAGCTCGACGAGGAAGATCACATCGTGATCATTCTCGATCCATTTCAGGACGGGCGGTCGGGCTACGTCTTCGCCGTCAATCCCGACGGGGCGCGGTTCGACGGTCTGGTAAGTGAGGAAGGCGAAGACGTCAACAGCAACTGGGACGCCGTATGGGAGGCGCGCACGACACGCAACGATCAGGGCTGGAGCGTCGAGATCCGGATCCCGATCAGCAGTATCAGTTTCAAGAAGGGCCTGACCAGTTGGGGCTACAACGTGGAGCGCAATGTCCAGCGGCTGCAGGAGACCAGCCGCTGGTCGGGGGCCAGCCTGGACATCGAGATCTTCCAGACCGGCCGTGCCGGGCTGCTGACGGACCTGCCCCAGTTCAACCTCGGGCGCGGTCTCACCATCCGTCCGGCCCTCATCGGCAACCTGAACCGTGAGGAGCCAGCCCTCCCCTCGGAGTTCGCCGGCGACTTCAGCGTGGATGCGAGCCAGCGCCTGGGCGCGAATCTTCTGGCGACGGCCACCTACAACACCGACTTCGCGGAGACGGAAGCCGACGCACGACAGGTGAACCTGACCCGCTTCGACATCCTGTTCCCCGAAAAGCGGGACTTCTTCCTCGAGGGCAGCGACATCTTCGAGTTCGGGCTCGGGCTCGAGGAAGCCCTGCTGCTGCCGTTCTTCAGCAGGCGCATCGGCCTGCTCAATCCCGAGGAGGGCGATGCGGAGAAGATCCCGATCCTGCTCGGCGGCAAGCTGAACGGCCGAGTCGGCAACACCAACTTGGGAGCGCTCGTCGTCCACACCGAGAGCCTGGACACCGTACCCGCGTCAACCATGGGTGTCGTGCGCGTCAAGCAGAACGTGCTGCAAGAATCGTCGGTGGGCGTGATCGCCACGGCAGGCGACCCGTTGGGTCTGTCCGGGAGCTGGACGGCGGGCGTCGATTTCACGTATCGCACGTCGACGTTCCTGCGTGACAAGCGCCTGCTCGTGGGTCTGTGGGGTTTCCGCAACGACCAGGATGGCTTGTCGGGCAACAAGAACGCGTACGGGTTCAAGGTCGATTACCCCGCCGACCTGTTCAATTTCGCCTTGACGTCGGTGACGATCGGCGACGCGGTGCAGCCGTCGCTCGGCTTCGCGGCACGGACGGACATCCGGTTCTGGAACGTCGGGGTCGAGTACGCACCCCGGCCGGCGTGGCCTTTGGTTCGACAGATGTATCACGTGGCGGAGCTGCAGGTCGTCACCGACCTCGACAACCAATGGGAGACGTACGAAGGGAGGTTCCAACCGTTCGACTGGTTGTTTGAGAGCGGC
>DASTDR010000041.1:0-18780 GCA_035710265.1 Gemmatimonadales bacterium
ACGCGTGCAGCATGTACGACTCATTGAAGCGCGCGTGCGGAATCGGGCGGCGCCCGTCCCGGATGTGCAGGAACGACGCCTGGGACAGCGCGGCGAGCAGCTTGTGCGTGGAGTGGGTCGCGAAAATCGTGGGGCCCTTCGTGTAGTCCTTGGGATCCCCGTACATCGCATGCCGGTCCCGGTACAATGGGTTGAACCGCGCGTACGCGTACCAGGCTTCATCAAAATGAATCCGGTCGACGCTCGGATCGAGCAGCTCGGTCACGCGCCGCGCGTTGTAGCACAGCCCGTCATAGGTGGAGTTTGTGACGATCGAGTGGACCGGCCGCGGGTCGATGCCTTTCGTGACGAGCGGGTTCGCCTTGATCGCCGCCTTGATCGCCTCCGGCTTCAGGCGCTCGGGAAGAATGGGACCGATGATTCCGTAGCGATTGCGCACGGGGACGAGATACGTGGGGATCGCTCCGGTCATCACCAGGCTGTGCTCGATCGACTTGTGACAGTTGCGGTCGCACAGCGCGATCTGGTCGCGCGCTACGGCGGCCATGAAGATGACGCGGTTGGACATCGACGTGCCGTTCGTCACTGAGTAGGTCCGGTGCGCGCCGAACACGCGGGCGGCGTACTTCTCGTGGGCGCCCATCGGCCCCGTATGATCGAGCAGCGAGCCGAGCGCGCCCACGCTGATCGAGAGATCGGACCGCAGCAGGTTCTCGCCGAAGTAATCGAAGAACATGCGCCCCACGGGAGACTTGAGGAACGCGGTGCCGCCCGTGTGCCCCGGGGTGTGCCAGGAGTACTCGTATTCCTGGCTGAACTTCATGACCGCCGCCGCGAGCGGCGGCATCATCACCTCGATGTAACGACGCATGGCGGCGACCACCCGTCCGCCGACGAATGCCGCGGTGTCCTCGAGCGTCCAGACGTACTCGTCGACCATCTCCATCACGTCGATCGGGATCGACGACGCCTCGCCCTGTTCCGCCATGAGGAAGATCGGAATCTTGTCGTTGCGCGACCGGACGAACTCGAGCAGCGCGCGGGCCTTGTCGTGGGCCCGCTCGCCATTCGATCCCAGCGACCAGTCGAGCAGCAAGGCGTGAATCGCCGAGTCTGAGGCGACCACGGACATGCCGTCTTCGGCCGACGGCGCTTCCACCACGTCGATCGCCCGGCCCTGGAGCTCCTGCACGAGCGTGCGCGCCGCATGGCCCTCCGCGGTGGGAGTGGGCAGCTCATCGTCCACCATGAGCGCGCGTAATTGAATTCGCTTGATCCGTCGCTCAATCATTTCCCTGTCTCCTGACGCCCAAATGCCATTGCCTTATTCAGGCCGCGTGTTCCAGCGGTAAAAGGTCACGACGTCGGCCGTGGGCTCGCCGAATGACTGGGTGTACAGAGCGCGGAACTCCGCCGTGGGATACAGCCGGCTGAGCGTGCGGTCCACCAGCGCGCGGAATGCTTCATCGCCGCGCGGCAGCGGTAGCGCAAACGCCTCGTACGTGAACAGGCGGTCGAGCACTTCGAGCTTGGATCCCGACGCGTTGCGAGCGATGGCATCGAGCAGGACGGCGCGATCGCCGAAGAACACATGGGCCTGCCGGTCCAGGACCGCCATGACGCCGGCGTCGTAGCTGGTCACGGGTACGACTTTCGACGAGAGCTTGAATTCATTCAGCTTCCCGCCGAGCCAGGTCTGCGCGGTTGTTCCCCCGATGACGGCGAACGTCTGAGTCTGGATCAGCTGGCCTGCGGACGCGCGCCACGTCGGGTTCGAGGGCGGCTTCTGGTTCAGGATTTCGCTGAGACGCGCCGGCGCGTCCTTGCGCAGCAACGCGCCGATGCCCCCCGGGAATACCGGTATCGAAAACGCGACTTCCTGGCGCCGGCTCCACGTGTCCGTATCCGCGCCGCAGAAGGCATCGACCTTGCCGGTGCTCACCGCGGTGAAGCGATCGGCGGGGCCGACCGCCACCCATTCGATGTTCAGCGCCGGCAACCCCAGTTCCTCCTTGACCGCGCCGGCCACCGTTTTACACAGCGCCACCGTGAATCCGGCAGCGCTGCCATCTTGGTCGCGGTAGGAAAAGGGCCGCGCGTCGGACTGATAGCCGAACTTGATCCGGCCGCTTTGCTTAATCCGCGTGAGCGTGGGCGATACGGCGGCCCCCCCCCCACTGGTCTGGGCAGCCGCCGGCGCGGCGGGCGCGGCGATGGTGAGGCAGACGAGGGCGCAGGCCGCTGTTCTGATGCCTCGATACATGACTACACTCCTTTCCACGGTTGCGGTCGTCCTCATGCGCGGGCCGGCTGGTTGACGGCGGGTTCCGGGACACCGCGGGGACCTGTGCGCCGCTCGGTGAAGCGGTATGCGATGAAGCCCCAAAGCAGATAGGTGAGGGCTGCCACGAGCATGCCGCCCATGACCGCCTCGAACCCCGACGCGTAGAGCGCGTAAGTGCTGTAGAGGATCGCGATCGTGGCGATGATCGAGTTGCGCCGGTACACATTCTGCGGGGCGTTGCCCATTCTCATCATCACGCCGAGCGCCGACAGCGCGATGATGTAAGGAATCACATTGGTGACGACCGCGAGGTTGACGAGCTTGCCGAACTGCTTGCTGAGATTGGGCGAGATCGTGGAGAGCGCCAGCACGGTCTGGACGACGCCCAGGACGAGCATGCCGACGATTGGTGCGCCAGCGGCATTGATCTTCGAAAACAGCTTCGGGAACATGCGCTCGTCCGCGGCCGCCTTGCCGGTGGACGCGATCGTGAACTGCCAGCCGAGCAGCGAGCCCAGGCAGGCCAGAACCGCGAGCGCCATCACGATGCGACCGACCGTCGGGTTGAACATGTGGGCGTAGGCGGTGCCGAACGGGCCATTGGACTTCGCCAGCTCGTCGTTCGGGACGATCCCTTGAATCACCGCGGTCGAGAGGATGTAGATGACGCCGGCGCCCAACGTGCCGAACAAGCACGCGAGCGGCACGTCCCGCTTCGGATTCTCCACGGCCGCGGAGTTCTGGGCCGCGGACTCCATTCCGAGGAACGCCCACAGGGTGAGCGAAATGCTCGATCCGATCCCTGCGCCGATGCTCATCCCCTGAGGGTTCCACGCCGCCGAGAACGTGGCGCCGCTGAACCAGAACCAGCCGATGATCGAGAGCAGGCCGACCGGGAGAATGACGCCCCACACCGTGATGGAGCCGATCTTCCCGGTGACCGCGGGCCCGCCGAAGTTGGCGACCGTGGTCAGCCACAGCAGCGCGATCACGCCGAGGCAGGTCGCGATCGGCGCCGAGGAGAGCCAGGGCACGAACGCGGACAGGTAGCCGACGGCGGAAATCGCGATCGCGACGTTACCGATGGCGAGGGACAGGAAATACAGGAAGAAGACGAGGAAGTAGCCGTCCTTCCCGTACGCGTCCTCCGCGTACGCCGACATGCCACCGGGACGTTGGTTGAAGATGCCCGCCTGCGCGAACCCGTAGGCGATCGCCATCGAGCCGACCGCCGTCACGCCCCAGGAGAGCAGCGAAATCGCGCCCACCTGCGCCATGTTGGTCGGCAGCATGATGATGCCTGAGCCCATCATGTTCACCGCGACGATGAACGTGAGCTGGACGAGAGACATCTTCTTGGCTGCAGTTGCTGTTGCCACAGTCTCCTCCCGCCTACTTGATCACGCAGTAGATGTGATAGCCACCATCACGTTCTTCGGTACCTTCGACTTCCTTCGCGAATCCGGGGAAGCGGTGCCCCCACTCCTGCACTGACCGCAGATAGGTGAGCCAGGGGCCGTCAGCCGGGCCGATGTTCTCGCCCGGCATCACGATCGGAATTCCCGGCGGATAGGGAATGACGCCGACGCCGACGATACGATTGGCGATCTGGTCGAGCGGCACCTTCTCGGCGTGCCCCGCCATGAGCTGCTGAAACGCCCGCCGGGGTGTCATCTCCGGCGTCGGGAGTGTGGCGTAGGCCTGAGCCTGCCAGTACCCCTGCCGTCCTTCCTTCATATAGGCCCACATCTGGTCGCCCAGGTCTTTGAGTCCCATGCCGGCGTAGCGCGCGCCGCCGGCAGCGGCGACGGCGGGCAGGACCTCTGTGAGCGGCGCGTTGCGGTCGTAGTCGGCCTTGAAGTCGAGCAACGTGTTGAGCAGGGTGCCCCATTTCCCCTTCGTAATGCCGATAGAGAAGAGGAAGAGGACCATGTGATCGGTGGTCCGTGACGGCACGATGCCGTGCCGGGCCAGGTAGGCGGTCACGATGTCCGCGGGAATACCGTTCGCGGCGAAGGTCCCGTCGTCGTTCATCCCCGGGCACACGATCCCGAACTTGATCGGGTCGAGCATGCACCAGTTGTCCGGGATGTCGTCAAACCCGTGCCACTTTTCGCCGGGGTGCAGCACCCAGCACGACGGATCCGTGGTGAGCCGCTCGGGAGGCACTTCGTGGAACGGAACGCGCTTGCCGGTCTTCGTGTCCTTGATATGAGGCGCGTTCCAGGGTGCAAAGAACCAGTCCCGCTTCGCCGCAAACTCCATGTGCACGCGCGCCACCGCGAGGCGGCATGCCACGGCTTCGTTGATCGTTTCCTGCGTGAGCGTCTGCCCGGCGGGCCCAGCCATCATCGCCGCCGCGACTTCATTCGATGCGATCAGCGCATACAATGGGGACGTGCTCGCCTGCGCGGCATAGGCCTCGTTAAACCGGCCGTGATCGATCGCGCCGCGGCCGTCGCGAATGTGGATGTAGGAGGTCTGAGACAGCGCGGCAAGCAGCTTGTGCGTCGAGTGCGTCGCGAACACCGTCGGACCATTCTTGGGGTGGTCCGACGGGTTGCCGCGCATCGCGTAGCGGCCCACGTACATCGGGTTGAAACGCGCGTACGCATACCACGCTTCATCGAAGTGGATGCGATCCACGCTTTTGGCGAGGCGCTCCTGCGCTTCCTCGGCGTTGTAACACATTCCATCGTAGGTGCAGTTCGTGAGCACGGCGTACACCGGGCGCTTGGCGGACGCGGTTTTGGCCAGCGGATTCTTCGCGATGCTCTCGGCGATCGCCTTGGGCTCGAGCCGTTCCGGCAGGATCGGTCCGATGATGCCGTAGCGATTGCGCGTCGGCCGCAGAAACACGGGAATCCCGCCGCTGATCGCGAGCCCCTGCTCGATGGACTTGTGACAATTGCGGTCGCACAGCGCGATCTCGCCGTCGCCCACGCAGGCGCTCATGATCGCGCGGTTCGATCCCGACGTCCCGTTCAGCACGGAGTACGAGCGGTGCGAGCCGAACACCTGCGCGGCGTAGCGCTCGCTCGCGCCGATCGGGCCGAGGTGGCCGAGCAGCGAGCCAAGGGCGGCGCGCTCGATCCCCATGTCGGAGCGGAACAAGTTCTCACCGTAGTAATCGAAGAACGCGCGTCCGATCGGGGACTTGAGGAACGCGACCCCCCCCTGATGGCCCGGGGCTGCCCAGGAGTACTCCCGATCACGATCGTACTGCGCGAGTGCCGCCGCGAACGGTGGGAGCAGGCCCTGGATGTAGCGCTCGATGGCCGCGGATGCGCGGCCGCCGATGAATGCGGCGGTGTCTTCGAGGATCCAGATGAACTCGTCCACCATCGTAGCCACTTCGATGGTGACGGTGCCGGTGATCTTGCGATCCGCCATCAGGAACACGGGCACCGTGGGATTGCGCGCGCGCAGGGTACGGAGCAGCTGGGTCGCGTCGTGGTGGTCGCGATCGCCGTTTTGCTTCCCGATGGTCCAGCTGAGGAAGATCCCGTGCAGCGCCGTGTCGGAGACGACGCGGGCCACGCCGTCGGCGACCGACAGCGCGACGACGACCTCGATCCCCCGCTCGCGCAGCTCATCGGCAAGCGCCCGCACCGAGCGGCCACCCGCGGTCGCGGTGCCGTTGAGTTTGTCGTCGATGATCAGCACGCGCCGCGTGAGCGGCCGGGCGGTTCCGGTGGTAATCACGCGCGCCCTCTGGCGCGGCGTTCCTTAATACGCGTACGCGACATAGATCATTCCGTAGGTGAAGTCCGCCGTCCGGCCGTACGCCTGCTCGGCCGCAGCCTGGGGGTGCGCCAGCGCGGCGATGAAGCTCACGATGAAGTTGCTGTTGACGCTCCAGTCGGCGTACGCGTCCAGCTCGGTGGCGACGTCCTTCGAGGTGATCCCGACCGGGAGCTGATCGAGCTTGAACACATAGCCGAACAGCCCGCCACTCACGGACGAGCTCGGCTTCACGTGGAAGCGCACCTGATGGGAGACGAGATTCGAGTTTGCGAGGAAGTACTCGCCGCCGATCTCACCCTGCCACCACGTGCCCCAGTCGTAGAAGCCCGGGAGCAGCATGTCGAACGACTCGTTCTTGGTGGTTCCCGGATCGTCGCCCTGGAACAACGCATAGCGGTAGGAGAGTCTGGGTGACCAGGTGGCCTTGGCGAGCTCATACGCGGCCTGCACGTTCCAGGCGGTGGACGAGCGCAGGTCGCCGTTGTCCTCGAGCGCGTATTCCGCTTCGAGCGTCAGCCCGGGCAGTTTTTTGAATGGCGCGGTGTAGGCGCGCACGTTGAAGACGTCCATGCCGTCGCGCTCGGGAATCGAGTCGGTCATGAAGTGCATGTAGGTCGCGCCGAGCGTCGTGGCCTCGCCCAGGCTCCGCTCGTAGTTGGCGCCGTAGAGCCTGGTGCCGGTCTCGGATTCAGGGACCTCGTTGCGGTCGAGGTAGAACCCTTCGAGCGTGTTGGACTTTGCGTGGAACCGCGCGACGCCCGCCAGTGCCCAGGCTTTGCGCGCATTGCTCCAGAATCCGCCACGCGTGCCCCCTTCGCCGCCGCCGTCCCACAGCAGCAAGCCGTGCCCGATCCGGTACTGGGTGCGGCCGAAGGTCAGTTGGAGCGCGTCCGCTCCCGCGCCCAACGTCGTCCCCGATTTCCAGCCGATGTACAGATCCTCGATCATGAACGACGAGGCTTCCGCCCCCACGAGCGGTGGCGGGGCAGCATACGTCCGCTCGCCGACGCCGCTGATCTTTCCGAAAAACGACCCCTTGCCCGCAGCCCAGGTTCCGGAGATCGCGGGCTTGGCGTAACTCTCGAACCAGTTGTCACTGAGGTCGCCCGAGGGATCGGGTTTGACATCGGTGTACAGCGAGTTGTTGAAGCCGAATGCTCCGATGCCGGCGTCGAGGTTGAACGTCCATTGAATCTTCTTGGGCAGGCCGGTCGGTCGCTCGTCGTTCGTCTGGGCACGCGCCTGACTCGACAGCGCCAGGAGCATGAGGCCAATCGAGCTGCTAAACCGCATAGAAACTCCCTCGGTCGTGTTGGAAACGGCTACCCGAAAGAGTGCCGGGTTGCCGGAGGGGCCTGTATTGGACCTTTGTTCTATTCCATCTCTTTATGCTGCAACCGACATTGCCACTTGGTATCCACCTTTACTTGAACGGGGGAGCTCCTGCCATGGCCGCGATGCACCGGTCGATTCTCGTCGGCTGCGCAGTGACGCTCCTCGCCTGCGCGTGCGGTGGCGATGCTGCGAAGGCAGGATCGGGAAACCCGGTAGACGTCGTCGTCGCGCCGGTTCAGGTGCGTGACGTTCCCATCATCGTGGAGTGGGCCGCGCAAACATTCGGCGCAAACGACGTCGAGATTCGGGCGCGCGTGAAGGGGTTCTTGACGAGTAAAGCGTACCGGGAAGGGTCGCCGGTGAAGCGGGGCGATCTGTTGTTCCAGATCGACCCGTCCGAGTATCAGGCCGCCGTGGCGCAGGCGCGCGCGACGATGAACGAAGCCCAGTCCAATCTCGCCAAGGCGAGCACTGACGTCGCCCGGCTCAGGCCACTCGCCGAGCGCAACGCGGTCAGTCGTCAGGACCTCGACCACGCGGTTGCCGCCGAGCAGGCGGCTGAGAGCCAGGTCGCCGCGGCCAAGGCCGCTCTGAACTCGGCGCAACTCAACCTCAGCTACACCAGGATCACGAGTCCCATCAACGGCCTGGCAGGCGTGTCGCAGGCGGATGTCGGATCGCTGGTCGGCAGTCCGGGTCCGACGCTACTGACGGTCGTCTCCCAGGTCGATACCGTAAAGGTGAAGTTCCGGATCTCGGAACAGGAGTATCTGACGCTCCGGCGCGCGCTCGGTGACTCGGTGAGCACCGCCGTGCGGCGCCCCGCACGACTCGAGCTGTTGTTGTCCGACGGCTCGCTCTACAACCAGAAGGGCCAGGTCGTCACGGTCGATCGCAACATCGATCCGGCGACCGGCACGCTCGGCATCGAAGCGCTCTTTCCCAATCCCAGCGGGTTGCTGCGTCCCGGCCAATTCGGCCGCGTACGCGCCCCCGTCACCACGCGCACGAACGCGATCCTGGTGCCTCAACGGGCCGTGCGCGAAATGCAGGGCACGTTCAGCGTCGGCGTCCTGAAACCCGACAGCACGGTGGAGATCCGTCCGGTCAAGGCAGGGGCGCGCGTGGGGAGCGACTGGGTCGTGGATACGGGGCTCGTCGCCGGGACGGTCATTGTCATCGAGGGCATGCAGAAGGTGCGGCCGGGAGTGAAAGTCCGTGCGACGCAGGCGGCGGTCCCGCCCGTCGATACCGCGCGGGTGACCACGGTCTCCGACACGTCGAAGCGGCAGTGATCGATGGCTGATTTCTTCATCCGACGCCCTACGGTCGCCATCGTCATCGCGATCGTGACCGTGCTGCTGGGTCTCGCCACGCTGCAGAAGCTGCCCATCGAGCAGTATCCCAGCCTCGCCCCGCCGACCATCCGAGTCGAGACAACCTACCCCGGCGCCTCGGCCGAGGTTGTCGAGCAATCGGTCGCGACGCCGATCGAGCAACAGGTCAACGGCGTCGACAACATGATCTACATGAAGTCGCTCAACACGAGCGACGGCCGCATGCTGCTCGACGTGTCGTTCCAGGTCGAGCAGGACCGGGACATGGCCAACGTGCTGACCCAAAACCGGGTGTCGCAGTCCCAGTCGCGGCTGCCGCAGGAGGTGACGCAGCAGGGCGTGACGGTCAAGAAGATCAACCCCAGCATCCTGAACGTCGTTTCGCTGTACTCACCGAACGGAACGTACGACGCCCAGTTCCTCAATAACTACGCGATGATCAACGTCCGGGACGCGATTCTCCGCGTGCCGGGCGTGGCGCAGGTCGACCTGTACGGCGGCGCCGAGTACAGCATGCGGGTCTGGCTCCGGCCGGACCGGCTCGCGACCCTGGGGCTCACGGCCGCCGACGTCATCAGTGCGGTGAAAGAGCAGAACCTGCAGGCGCCGGCCGGGAAGGTCGGGGATGAGCCCGCGCCTCCCGGACAGGAGTTCACCTATACGGTGCGTGCCCCCGGCCGGCTGGTCACGCCGGAGGAGTTCGACCAGATCATCGTGCGCCAGAGCACGGGCGGCGGGATTGTCCGGATCCGCGACGTGGGATACGCGCAGCTGGGTAGCGAGAACTATCGCTCGTTTGGCCGCTTGGATGGGAAGCCCGCGGGCGTACTCGCCGTCTACCTGCTGCCGGGAGCGAATCAGCT
This sequence comes from Gemmatimonadales bacterium, assembly GCA_035710265.1. GTDB lineage: Bacteria > Gemmatimonadota > Gemmatimonadetes > Gemmatimonadales > GWC2-71-9 > 20CM-2-65-7. The sequence continues at coordinate 9,567 of DASTDR010000041.1, forward strand.
CAAGTCCGCCGAAGGCATTTATAACACGCTCGATGAGCTGAAGGCGTTTTTCCCGGCGGACATGGACTACAAGATCACGTACGACACCACGCCGGCGGTCGAGGCCTCGATCGAGTCGATCATTCACACACTGATCGAGGCGTTCATCCTGGTGACGCTGGTGGTCTTCATCTTCCTCCAGAGTGTGCGTGCCACGCTGATCCCGCTGCTCACGGTTCCCGTGTCCCTCATCGGCACCTTCATCTTCTTCCCGCTGCTCGGCTTCTCGCTGAACACGCTGACGATGTTCGGCCTGGTGCTGGCCATCGGCATCGTCGTCGACGACGCGATCGTGGTGGTCGAAGCGGTGATGCACCACATCGAGCATGGAAAGACTCCGCACGAGGCGACCGTCCAGGCCATGAAGGAAGTGTCCGGACCGGTGGTCGCCATCGCGCTGATTCTCTCAGCCGTGTTCGTGCCCGTGGCCCTGCTGGGTGGGCTCACGGGACGGCTGTACCAGCAGTTCGCGCTCACGATCGCCATTTCAGTGCTGCTCTCGGCGTTCAGCGCGCTGTCGCTCTCACCGGCGCTGTCGGCCATGATCCTGAAGCCTCACGTCAAAGGCGAAGTCACCAATCCGATCGCCAAGTTGTTCGCGAAGTTCTTCGGCTGGTTCAACCGGACGTTCGAGCGCGCCACCAGCGGATACGTCAACTTTTCACGAATCTTCGTGCGCCGGGCCGTGCTGGCCCTGGGCGTGATCGCGATTGCGACGGTGCTGACCGGCGGATTAGCCAAGGTGCTCCCCGGCGGGTTCGTGCCGGATGAGGATCAAGGCATTTTCATGATCAACGTCCAGCTGCCGCTCGGCTCCTCGCTGCAGCGGACGGATGCGGTGCTCCGTCAAATCGAAGGGATTCTGGCGCAGACCGAGGGCGTGGACGCGTGCAATGCCATCGGCGGGCTGGGGATGCTCACCAACAGTTTCAGCCCCGAGTTCGGCTCGTTCTTCTGCCGCCTCAAGCCGTGGGATGAGCGCAAAGGGAAGGCGCTCCACGTGGCCGGTATTCAGCGCACCGTGAGCGCGGCACTCGCGCAGCTGCCCGGAGCGGTGGCGTTCCCGTTCATGCCGCCGACCATCTCCGGCTTCGGCGCTGCCGGCGGTTTCAACTTTCTGCTGCAGGACCGCAGCGGGACGATGTCGGTGGAAGATCTGGGCCGCCAGACGCAGGCCTTTCTGACGGAGGCGCGGCAGCGGCCCGAGCTGGCCAACCTGTTCACGTCCTTCAACCCGACCACGCCCCAAATCGCGGTGACGCTCGATCGCGAAAAGGCGCGCGAGCTGGGTGTTCCCATCAACGACGTGTTCGCCGGGCTCTCCGCGTTCATGGGCGGTGCGTACGTCAACGACTTCAACCGCTTCGGCCGGCTGTACCGCGTATACGTCCAGGCGGAGCCGGCCTTCCGAGTCAGACCCGAGAACATCGGCCAATTGTATGTGCGCAGCAGGACCACGTCGGACATGGTCCCGCTCTCCACGATGCTGCAGGTGAGGCCGTCGTCAGGCACGGAGATCACGACGCGCTTCAACCTGTTTCGCTCCGTTGAAATCAGCGGCGTGCCCGCGGCGGGCTACAGCTCCAAGCAGGCGATGGCGGCGCTCGAGGCGGTGGCGCAGCAAGTGCTGCCGTCGGAGATGGGCTTCGCGTACTCCGGGATGTCGTACCAGGAGAAAGTCGCCCCGCCCGCGGCGCCGACGTTCGTGCTCGCGATCGTCTTCGTCTTCCTGTTGCTCGCGGCGCAGTACGAGAGCTGGCGGCTGCCCTGGGCGGTGCTGCTCGACACGCCACTGGTCGCCCTCGGCGCGTTCTTCGGCGCGTGGATCTTCGGATTCGATAACAACGTGTATGTCCAGGTCGGTCTGATCATGCTGATTGGACTGGCCGCAAAGAACGCGATTCTGATCGTCGAGTTCGCGAAGATGAAACAGGATCAGGGCGCGAGCATTGAAGACGCGGCACTCGAGGGCGCCAAGCTGCGATTCCGCCCCATTCTGATGACGGCGTTCGCGTTCATCCTTGGGTGCGTACCGCTGATGCGGGCGAGCGGCTCGGGGGCGGCGTCCCAGAATGTGATGGGAACGGCGGTGGTATTCGGGATGCTGGTCGCCACCGTGATCGGCCTGTTCATCATCCCCGGTCTCTTTGCCTGGACGCAGCGCTGGAGCTTTGGGAAGAAAGCGTCGGGGGAGCGCAGAGGAGCACCGCGCGCCACCGCGCCCGAAGAGCCGGCACTCGCCACGAAATCGACGGGCGCGCACTGATGCGAGCGCCCTCCGCGTGGAACCGGCTCTGGCTCGTCGGCCTCACGCTGGTCATCGTGGCGTGCCCGGTCGGTCCGAACTTCCAGACGCCGCCCACCGCCGTGCCCGAGCACTGGCGCGATTCGACGATCTCGACCCAGGACTCGTCCTTCGCCAACCTGCCCTGGTGGCAGGTGGTGGCCGATACCACGCTGCAGGAGCTCATTCGTGTCGCGCTGCGGGAGAACCGCGATCTCCGGATCGCCCTGGCGCGCGTCAATGAGTCCCGCGCGCAGCTCGGCATCAGGCGGCTCGAGCTCCTGCCGCAGATCAACGTGGGAGCGACGCTCGGCCAGGTGAACGTCAACGATTCGCTGCTCGGGCTCCGCACCGGCACCTACGGATTCTACGAGCTGAGCGGCACCATCAGCTGGGAGATCGACCTGTTCGGCCGCCTGCGCCGGCTCAACGAGTCCGCCAAGGCCGGATTGCTGGCGACGGAGTATGGGCGCCGCGGCGCGATCGTGACGGTCGTCGCGGAAGTCGCGCGCGTCTATCTCGAGCTGCGCGACCTCGATCAGCAAACCACGCTCCAGATGGCGACCGTCGAGACGCGGCGCCGGTCGCTGGATCTCGCGCGGTCACGGTTCGAAGGCGGATTGACCTCGGAGCTCGACGTGCGGCAGGGCGAGGCAGAGCTGGCGCGTGCCGAGGGCCGGCTCGCGAACATCCGCTTGCAGGCGAACGACGCGGAGCAGGAGCTGAACTTCCTGCTGGGCCGCATGCCGGGCCGGGTGCCGCGCGGCGCGGCACTCATCAACCAGAACTTCCGGACCAGCGTCCCGCCGGGCTTGCCCTCCGCACTGTTGCAACGCCGGCCCGACGTCCGCGAGTCGGAGCAACAGCTCCGCGCCGCCAATGCGATGATCGGCGCGGCCATCGCGGCGCGGTTCCCGACGATCTCGCTGACGGGGGCGGGCGGAACCCGTACCGACGCGATCGGGAATCTGTTCCAGGCGGGCACCGGTTTCTGGCACCTCGCCACCAATATTCTGCTTCCCATTATCAATGCGGGCCGGAGCGGAAAACAGGTCGCGATCGAGCGGGCGCGCACCGAAGCCGCGGTCGCGCGCTACGACCAGGTCGTGCTCAATGCGTTCCGGGAAGTCGAAAACGGGCTCGTGGCGGTCGAGCAGCTGCAAATCCAGGTGGGAGCCGCGGGGCGGCAGGTCGCCGCGGCGCGCCGCGCCGTGGCGATCGCCCAGGACCGCTATCAGGGTGGCGTCGACAACTACACGACGCTGCTCGATGCGCAACGCGTGCTCAGCGATGCCGAGCTGGGCGAATCGAGCCTGCAGCGCCAGCAACGCGTCGCGGTCGTGCAGTTGTACCGGGCGCTCGGCGGCGGCTGGGATCCGGTGACTGATTCCCTCGCGCTTCCCCCGCCGGCACAATAACCGCGCACTGCCACTCCAACAGAGGCTCTGACATGAAGTCTTCCACGCGATGGCTCCTGGTTTGCTCGCTCACGCTCGTTCCAGCCGCGCAGGCCGTGGCGCAAGCCGCTCCGCCAGCGGCGCCACCGGCCAGTCCCGCCGCCGACAACACGGAGTTGGTTCTCCAAAAAATCCGCGCCGACAAGAAGCTCCTGGTGTCGGAGAGCATGGCGTTGACCGCTGACGAAGCGACCAAGTTCTGGCCCGTCTACGACGCGTTTCAGGCCGAGCTCGTCACGCTCAACCAGCGGGCGGTGACGCTGATCGAGTCCTATGCTGCGAACGCCACGAGTATGACCGACGCGGCGGCGACGCGCATGACCGACGACTTCGTACGGCTGGAGCAGGATCGGGCAGCGCTCTTACAGACGTATCGTCCGAAATTCAGCAAGGTGCTGCCCCCGATCAAGGTGGCCCGCTACTATCAGATCGAGAACAAAATCCGCGCAATCGTCAATTTCGAGTTGGCGAAGGGCATCCCGTTGATGTAGGACGCCGGGAAATCCCGCACGGGCGATTGAGCGTTGGACATTCTTCACGTCCGGCGCTCAATTCTTACGAGTATGGCTGACGAGCAGCCCAGCGACAGCAAGGCCACAAAGGTCGGAACGCGGCGCGAGCGCAAGGCTCCCGCGCGTGCGCGCGCGCGTATGCGCAAGTCCGTCCTGCAGACGAACGACGGCAAGCCGATTCCCATTGTCCACGTCGTCTCCGAGTGCTGGCCGTACGCGCGCTCGGGTGGCCTTGGGGAAGCGGTGGCGAGTCTCGCGACGTATCAGGCAGCGGCCGGACTGCCGACCACCGTCGTGATGCCGCTGTACAGTCAGGTCCGCTCGGTCGTCAGCGCGCTGGAGCCGATCGGGGCCCCGTTCGCGGTCCAGCTCGGCCCGACGCGCGAGACCGGCCGCCTGTGGCGCGCGAAGGGCAAAGCGCGCGGCGGCACGGACGTCGTGTTCATCGAGCATCCCGGGTTCTTCGACCGGCCGGCGCTGTACGGGGAAGGACGCGATTATCCGGACAATCACCGTCGCTTTGCTTTCTTCTCACTCGCGGCACTGACGGCGTTGCCGCGCATCGCACCGGCCAACGCAATCCTGCACGCGCACGATTGGCATGCCGCGATGGTGCTCGTGTATCTGCGATCCCTCCTGGCGCGGCACCCCTACTACCGTCGCGTGCCCGCGGTGCTGTCGGTACACAACGCCGGCTATCAGGGCCATTTCCCGCCCAACACCATGCCCGAGATCGGGCTGCCGTGGGAGCTGTTCAACTGGGAATACCTTGAGTGGTACAACAAGGTGAACTGGCTCAAGGGCGGGATCATCTCCGCCGATGCCGTCGTTACCGTGAGTGCGACGCACGCGCGCGAGCTCCAGTCCCCGGAGGGCGGATTCGGACTGGGCGATACGTTCCGCGCACTGCGGGACCGGCTGTTCGGCATCACGAACGGGATCGACTACGACATCTGGGATCCGACCAAGGACCCCCACATCGCACAACGCTTCAGCGCGCGCAACCTCGAGGGCAAGCGCGACTGCAAGGCCGCGCTCCAGGCCCGGTTCGGGCTGGCCCAGTCGCCGCGCACACCGCTGTTCGGGATGGCCGCGCGGCTCGTCGCGCAGAAGGGACTCGACCTGCTGATCGACGGCCGCGCGCTGCTGTCGACCGACGCCCAGTACGTCTTCCTGGGGCAGGGCGAGCGCCGCTACATCGAGCCGCTGCGCCAGCTCGCCGCGCGCTTTCCCGACCGCATCGCCGTAGAGACGGGCTTCACGGACCCACTCGAGCACGTCGTCGTGGCGGGCGCCGATGGACTGCTGATGCCGTGCCAGTATGAGCCGTGCGGGCTCACGCAGATGCGCGCGCAGCGCTTTGGGACGCTGCCGGTCGTACGCCGCACGGGTGGGCTCAACGACACGGTCGACGACGGGAGCACCGGGTTCGTGTTCGATCCGTTCTCCGTGCCGGCGTTCGCGGCGACGCTGCAGCGCGCGGTGCACCACTATCACGACGAGCAGGGATGGCAGATGCGGATGCGCCGTGCCATGGCGAAAAACTTCAGCTGGCAGCATTCGGCGCTGAAATACCTCGCCGTGTACCTCAAGGCGCTCGAGGTGGCCGAGCGGACCGGACGCAGCACCGACTGATGGACTTCGTCCTCGCGCTCCACAGTCACCTCCCGTATGTGCTGAATCACGGCCGCTGGCCGCACGGCAGCGACTGGCTGTGCGAGGCGGCGATCGACACCTACCTGCCGCTGCTCGAAACGCTGCGCGGGCTCGCCGCCGAGGGCACGCCGGCGCCGGTCACGATCGGCTTCACGCCCGTGCTCGCGAACCAGCTCGTGTCCCCCACGTTCGCGGTCGAGCTCGAGACCTACTTCGCGCAGCGCATCAACGCCTGCCAGGAAGCGGCCGACGCGATCGTCGGGACTCACGACGAGCACCTGATCCCATTGACCCGCTACTGGCGCGACCGGCTGGAGCGGCTGCGGGCGCTGTTTCGCTCGGAGCACGGCGATCTCGTCGCGCCGTTTCGCGCGCTCGAAGAGGCCGGCCACATCGAGATCATGGGCGGGGCGGCGACACACGGGTTCTCGCCGCTCCTGGGGCGCGACGAAAGCATCCGGCTGCAGTTCCGGCTTGGAATCGCGGAGCACCAGCGGCTGTTCGGGCGGCGGCCTGCCGGATGCTGGCTGCCGGAGTGTGCGTATCGCGGGCGCGGCAGCTGGAGACCGCTGCCCGACGTGCCGTGGTCGGATGGGCGTCCGGGTACCGACGAGTTCGTCGCCGCAGCCGGGTTCCGGTATTTCTTTGCCGACGCGCATATGGCCGCCGCCGGCACGCCACTCAGCGTGTATGAGGATGATCTGCCGATGGGTGCGGAGCGGTTCGATCTCCACGGCCATCCGCAGCGGCGCCTGCCGTTCACCGGGGTGATCACGAATTCGCCGTACAAGACCTATCGCGTCTCGTCGCGCGGGGCCAAGGTCGCGGCGCTGGTCCGGGATCCCATTGCCTCGGCGCAGGTCTGGAGCCGCCATAGCGGTTATCCGGGCGACGGGACGTATCTCGAATTCCATAAGATCCGCTGGCCGGGTGGTCTGAAGCTGTGGCGTGTCACGGGCAATGGCGTCGACCTTGGCGACAAACAGCCGTACGATCCGAATGCGGCGCAGGAGCGGGTCGCAGGTCACGCCAGGCACTTCGCCCACCTGCTGCACACCATCGCAGTGCGCGACAGCGAAGCAACCGTGGTCAGCTCGCCCTTCGACACCGAGCTGTTCGGTCATTGGTGGTTCGAGGGTCCGGATTTTCTGCGCGAGGTCTATCGCTCCCTGACCTACACCAGCGAGGTCCGCCCGGCGTCGGCCAGCGACCATCTGCGGGAGCACGAGCCCGACGCGGCCGTGCAGTTGGCGATGGGATCGTGGGGCGCGAACGGCGATTTCAGTATGTGGCTCAACGACGAAACGCTCTGGACCTGGCGCCGGCTCTGGCCCCTGGAGGACGCGTTCTGGAAGGCCGTGCCCCGCGCGCTCAAGTCGGACAGTGCCCGGCCGATTCTGGCACAGGCGGCGCGGGAGCTGCTCATCGCTCAGGCCTCAGACTGGCAGTTCATCATTTCGACCGGCGAGGTGGCGGACTACGCGACGAAGCGCTTCAATGTCCACTGCGATGATCTGGAGCGCCTCCTCGCAACCCTCAAGAAGGGAGGAAACCTCGAATCGGGGCGCGCGCTCGCCGAAGAATTGCGGCTGCGCGATGACATTTTTCCGGACATCTTGCCGCACGTCGAAGCCGCGCTCAACTCGTAGTCCGGCCGTCCGATTAGTCGTGGCCGCCGATATAGAGCCGAATCATCTTCTCCCAGTACGGCCAGTCGTGGGCCCACCCGTTCCAGATCCGCAGCGCGTTGCCGATGCCTTTGGTCCACAGCACACCAGACATCTCCCGGTTGTTGTCGCACGCGGGATCGTGCTCACCAACGGCAAGGATGATGTCCTGCCGCTGAAACGCGGCGATGCGCCCGGGATCGCGCTCGTGGCGCATGAAGTCGATCGGATTGCAGGCGTAGACGTTCGCGTCGGAGTACCCACCGGTCATGCGCTTGATGTCGTAAGTGCCGGAGAGGCCGATAATCCGCTGCACGAGATGTGGATTGCGCAGCCCGAAACAGAGCGCGTGATAGGCGCCAAAGCTCGCACCGGCCGCGATCAAAAACGGGGTCGGGTTTCTCGAGAGGCTGAACGGGACGACTTCGTCCTTCAAATAGCGATCGTACTGCAAATGGCGCCACGCGCGATGCCCGGGATGCACATGATCGGGCGCGTACCAGCTTTCCTCGTGGACGTGATGCAGGCAGTACAGCTGAATCCACCCGCGTTCGAGATGCTGGCCCAGCACGCTCTCGCGATGCATCCAGCGGTCGGTCCATTCGGTCAGGGTTCCGAGCGTCGTCGGAAACACGAACACGCGCGCGCCGGCGTGTCCGAGGACCTGCAGCTCCATATGGCGGTCGAGCGCCGGGCTATGCCACCCATGGCGCTCCTGCTTCATGCCGGTCTCCCGTTCTTGAGCAGGAAGGGCAGCGCTTTGCGGAACCGACGGCCCCACGCCGACTCGTGGTGCTTCCCGTACCGGTCCTCCACGAACCGCAGATCCCGGCCGGCGTCGTACCCTTTCGCGAGCAGCGTGTCACGGAGCCGGCGCGCGAGCGCGACATGCGCGCCTCCCTCTTGCAGCCCCACGTCGAAGTAGATCCGACCGCCGATCCGCGGCACGCGCTCGGCGAGGTGGACGATGGCGGCATGGGCGAACCACAGCGCCGGACTGAACGCCGCCGTGAATCCGAACACGTCCGGCTGATCGAAGAACGCATACAGGCTGATCAGGCCGCCGAGGGACGAGCCGGCGATGCCGGTATGCGCGCGGTCGGGCAGGGTGCGAAAACGCTCATCGACGAGCGGCTTCACGGTGTCGATCAGGAACCGAAGGTACTGATCGCCGTTGCCACCGCCCGCCCTCGGATCGGCAAACGGCGAGTACTCATCGATGCGCGCCGGTCCCATGTTCGGGATTGCGACCACGATGGTTTCGATCCCGCGCCGGCTCGCCCGCGCCAGCGCCCCCTTGAGTCCCCAGTCGCCCGCGAAGCTCGTCGCGGGATCGAACAGGTTTTGCCCGTCCTGCATGTAGATGACCGGGTAGCGCGTGGAGCCGCGCTCGTACGACCCGGGTGTGTAGACGAGAAGGTCCCGCTGATTCCCCAGCTGGGGACTTCCGACGGCCGGCAGCAGGTGGATCGCTCCCGGGCGGGCGCGTCTCCAGGGTGTGAAAAGATCGAAAAACCGTCTCATAGCAGCCGCATAATGTAAGTAAGCCCGCATGGGTTCCAAAGAGTATGAGGAGGGGTTAGCGTAGTTTGCCCATGC
>DASTDR010000042.1:0-2729 GCA_035710265.1 Gemmatimonadales bacterium
GTTCCTGGAGATCGCGACGGCGAACCCGTTCGACCTCGACGCGGAGAAGGCCCTGGCCTTCGCCACGGGCCGAGAGATCCGGGTGCTGCTGGCCGCGCCGTCGCGGATCACCGAAAAGCTCGACGAGATGTACCGCCCCGAGAAGGCCCTCGACCGGCTGCTCGAGGGAATGGAGCACGCGCAGGAGCTGGTGACGCTGGAGGACGATGCGCAGCCGGACGACATCACCGTCTCGGCCGAGGAGGCGAGTCAGCGGCCCGTCATCCGGCTCGTCGATCTGATCATTTCGGAGGCGATCGCCGCCCGGGCGAGCGACGTCCACATCGAGCCGGAAGAGGGCGGCGTGGCGGTGCGCTACCGCATCGACGGCGTGCTGCGCCAGGTGATGAAGATCCCGCGTCAGGCCGGCCTGCCGCTGATTTCGCGCATCAAGATCATGTCGTCGCTCGACATCGCCGATCGGCTGCGGCCGCAGGACGGCCGGGCGCGCGTGGCGGTGAACGGCCAGCCGATTGACCTGCGCGTCTCGACGCTGCCGGCGCAGCTTGGCGAGAAGGTCGTGATCCGCATCCTCGACTCCCGTGCCACAGTCAAGTCGCTCGACTCGCTTGGCCTCAATCCCGGCGAGGGGGAGGCGATCAAGCGGCTGCTCGAGAACCACGAAGGCATCCTTCTCGTCACGGGCCCCACGGGCTCCGGTAAGACGACGACGCTCTACTCTTGCATCAACCAGATCAAGAGTGAGGGCGTCAACATCGTCACGGTCGAGGACCCGGTCGAATACCGGATGCAAGGTATCGTGCAGGTGCAGGTGCAGGAGAAAGCCGGCTTGACGTTCGCGGCAGCGCTGCGATCGATCCTGCGGCAGGACCCCAACGTCGTGCTGGTGGGCGAGATTCGCGACAAGGAAACGGCGCAGATCGCCGTGCAGGCGTCGTTGACCGGCCACCTGGTGCTTTCCACCCTCCACACGAACGACGCCGCCAATGCGGTCACACGGCTCGTGGACATCGGCGTCGAAGCGTACAAGATCGCGGCATCGCTGCGTGGCGTGGTGGCGCAGCGGCTGATGCGCAAACTGTGCCAGACATGCAAGGAAGTCTGGATGGAGGCGCCTCCCGAGCGCATGCAACGCTGGATTCCCAAGGGCACGCCGCTCTATCGGGCCGCCGGTTGCCCCGACTGCGCGATGACCGGCTATCGCGGCCGGTTCTCGATCCTCGAAATTCTCACGATGACGCCGGAGTTGGAGCGCCGCATCGCCGGCGGTGAGGCCGCTGATCGCATTGCCGAGGCCGCGCGGCGGGGCGGCATGAAGTCGTTGTGGGACTCGGGGCTCGCCCACGTCACGCGCGGTGAATCGACCATCGAGGAGCTCACGCGCGTCGTCGACATTCCGATGGAAGACGGTGGCCGGGGCCCCGGGGGGCCCGGGGGGCACGCGGCTGAATCACCGCTGCAGTCGGGCGGTGCCCGCGTGTCACGGGCTGTTTCCGGCAGACCGTCGCCCGGCGCAGGAGTGGCGGTCCCGGCAGAGCCGGCCGCGGCGTCGGTCTCGATGCACCATTTCGACTTGCTCGAGGAACCCGCCCCTCCGGCAACCCGTCGTTCAGGCGCGCACGGCGCTCCGTCCTCCAAGGTATTGCTCGTCGACGACGAGGACAGTCTGCGCAAAGTGATGCGCGATCTCCTCGAGCGCGAAGGCTACGTCGTCACAGAAGCACGCGACGGCGTGCAGGCGCTCGACCAGGTGGACCGCGTCGGTCCCGACATCATCGTGCTCGATCTGAATCTGCCCGGGCTCGACGGCTACGGTGTGTTGTCGCACCTGCGCTCGCGGCCCGCCACGGCAAACATTCCCGTCATTGTCCTCACGGCAAAGGGCGACGAAGACAACGAAGTGCGTGTGTTCGAGCTCGGTGCCGACGACTTTCTCACCAAGCCGTTCCGCGCGCGCGCCCTGTCCGCGCGCCTCGAAGCCGTACTCGGTAGACGACGCTGACGACCGCCCGCGTCATGTTCGTGGACACCTACGCGGTCCGCGGCGCGGGTGAGCGACTCGAAGTCCTCGCGCTGCGCCGCGGCAACACCGGCCGCTGTCCAGGTTCGTGGGAGACGGTGCACGGCACCATCGAGTCGGGAGAAACGCCGGTCCAGGCGTCGTTGCGCGAGCTGCGGGAAGAAACGGGGCTCGTGCCGCAGCGACTCTACAATCTCAGCCGCACGGAAGCGTTCTATCAGCATCGCAGCGACGAGCTGGCGCTCATTCCCGTCTTCGTGGCGTTCGTTGCGCCCGACGCCACCGTGCGCCTGTCGGGCGAGCACGATCGGAGTGAATGGCTGCGGCCCCCCGACGCGGCCCGGCGCTTTGCCTGGCCCAGAGAGCGCAGAGCACTGGATGACATTTTGTCAATAGTGGGGGGTGGCGATGCGGGCTTGCTGGATGATGTTCTGCGCGTAAGCTAGTACGCGGGCGCCCTCGTGAATCCATTCTATCATCGGATCTACCGCGTGGTCCGTCACATCCCGAAGGGACGGGTGGCGACGTACGGGATCATCGCGCGGCTGGCGGGACGTCCCGGTGCCGCGCGCACCGTCGGCTGGGCTCTGTCCGCGCTTCCCGAAGACAACGACGTGCCCTGGTGGCGCGTGATCAACGCGGCGGGACGCATCTCATTTTCCGGGCAGGATCACAGCGCCGTGTTGCAGCGCGCGCTGCTGTTGCGTGA
>DASTDR010000043.1:0-34242 GCA_035710265.1 Gemmatimonadales bacterium
CCCAGCGTCATCATCTCGCGCGCCTGCGGGTTCTCGTAGACAAAGTCGGCCTCGGACAGATGGCCGAACGCCTCGTGGATGAAAACGCCGGCGAGCTCGTTGTCGAGGATCACCGGGTAGGCGCCGCCGCGCACGCGCGGCGCGGCGAGCAGGTCGACGGCCCGCTGGGCCACGACGCGGAACTGCTCTTCAAAATTCTGGACGCTGTTCCAGCCTTTGCGGAGCCCGATCGATTCGAGCCCCTTTTCGATGCTGCCGTTGCGCCGCCCGATCGCCGTGCCGGACACGACCACTTCGGGCCGCAGCTGGTACAGCGACGTGCCGTCCGAATTCGCGAACCAGACTTCCGAGACTTCGTCGCGAAAGCTCGCCTGGGTATCCACGATCAGATCCGACACGCCGAGCATCGCCGCGTTGTAGCGGTCGAGCAGTTTCTTTTTGTCGGCAAGCGGAATTCCGCGCACGTCGCCGTCGAGATCGAGGACCGCGTCCGCGGTCTGCGGCGCCGTCTCCGCGAGCACGATCGGCTCCTCGACACGGACCGCGCGTGACAGCTCGTTAGCGCGCGTCACCATCGCGGGGAGCTCGTCGAGCGATGTGAACGAAGCGATCCCCCAGCCGCACCCCTTGTTGAGCACGCGCACGAAACCGCCCTGGTCTTCGCTCACGGTCGCGGTCTCGAGCCGGCGGCCGCGGAAGGCGACGGCGGAGCTCCAGGTTCGTTCGACGCGGACTTCGGTGTAATCGGCGCGAGACTGTTTGACGGCGGCAGCGAGACGATCTTTCAACGCAGGTCTTTCAATTTGTCGCGGTAATCGGGGCGGACGACGATCTCGCCGTTGACGATGACCTCGAGGTCCCAGGGAAGAATGATGAAGTTTTCGTTTTCCAGCGCGTAGAAGTCGGGTTTGTACGATCCCGTCTTGAACGACACCGCGGTCTTGAGCGCGGCAGGCTTGAGCTCCCGCACGGCCGCGAGAGCGAGCTTCATGGTGTCGCCCGATTCGCAGGTCTCATCGACCAGCAGCACGCGCTTCCCGGTCACGAGGCGCGGCGGACCCGCAATGACGGCCGGGGCGGCGCCGGGTGTGTTGCGCGTGATGGCGATGGACGCGAAGTCGCGCTGCAGGATGCTCGCGACCACGGCACCCGGAATCACGCCCGCCTTGGCGATCCCGATCACGACCTCGGGGTCGTACTCGCGGAATACTTTGAGGGCCAGGACGCGGCACAGCTCTCCGAACAGCGCCCAGTCCACTTGCAGCACGCCGCGCGGCGCCTGGTGCGCGGGACGCACGCCCGGGGCACGAGGTGTGGGTCGAGGGGGATTTGGTGGACGCGGACGGAAGGCCATGGTTCGGGATTCTACATTGCCAGACTCTGAAGCCGCAAGCTATTTTCGCCGCATGGGTTTCTGGCGCCGCTTGTTTGGCGGAGGCTCGTCGGGGAACGACGATCTGAAGCCACAACGCCTCGACTATCTCAACGAGGCGTTAGCCCTCGAGCGTCAGGGGGATTATGACGCCGCGCTCACCTCCTACCGGTTGGCGCTGCGCGATCACCCCAACGACGCGCGCATCCTTCAGAACATGGCGATCGCGTTCACCAAGACGCGCCGCCTGGATGAAGCGATCCGGCATTATCGCCGCGCGCTCGAGCTCGACAATTCGCTCGCCGGGGCGCACTACGGTCTCGCGTTTCTGCTGCTGCAGCGCGGCGATCCGGACGGCGCCGCCCAGCATTTGAAAACATTCCTCGCGCATCCACCGCGCGGCCCAGATGCGCAGAAGTGGGTCGAGCATGCCAGTCAGGCGCTGCATGATTTGCGCGCGGGCGGGCCGATGCCCGCCCCTGCCCCTGCTCCTGCGCCGGAGGAGCGAACCGGAAGGGGGAGCTCCTGACCCTGAGCCGGACCCTCGGACGGGGACTGGTTGTGCTCGCCACGCTGTCCGCCTGCAAGCTCAATCCCGATCCAGATCAAGTCGTCGCGATCGAAGTGATCCTGCCCGACTCGGCGCGGGTCGAGGTCACCGACACGTTTTTCCCGATTGCGTACGGGCTCAACGGGGCGGGAGACTCGATCGCGGCCCCGGCCTACTGGACCTCGGTCGACACGACCATCCTCAAGGTCCTCGACAGTGCGAGCGGCAAGTCGCTGGGACGGGCGGTGGGGATTGCCCGGTTGCAGGCACGGGTCGAGGCCCTCAACTCCAACCTGCACAACGTGTCCGTGATTGCCCGCCTCGACTCCATGGCGTACGTCGACCGGGAGGCCGATACCCTCGACGTGACACCCGGCGATAGCGGCGTCGTCGATTCCCTGTCGAATCCGTTGAGCATCAGGACCATCGCGTTCGGCGGGAACGCTTCCAGCCGCCGCGTGGTCTATACGTTCACCACCTATCCGGACAGCAACCGCGTCGTCACATTAGTCCCCAACGACACCGTCACCACCAGCGCGGACGGGACCGCCAGTGTCCAGGTCCGGCTCCGCCCCGGCCTGCTCCCGGATTCGGTCGTCCTGCACGCCGCCATGCAGAGGTTTCACGGCGGTGCGCTACCCGGCAGTCCTCTGAAATTCGTCGTGGAGTTCAGACCATGAACCGAGGCACGCTCAATCAGCTTTTCTTCACCACCGTCGACCGCCATGCCGGTCTCCCGGCTGCGTTTCGCTCCAAGGTGGCCGGCGCCTGGGTGAGCATCAAGCACCGCGAGGCGTTGGAGCGGGTGCAGGCAATCAGCCTGGGCCTGCGCGAGCTCGGCATTCGTCCGGGGGACAAGGTTGCCCTGGTTTCCGAGAACCGTCCCGAATGGGCGCTGGCCGATTACGCGTGCCTCGCCGCGCGCGCCGCGGATGTGCCGATCTACCCGACCCTCACCGCGAAGCAGACCGAGTACATCCTGCGCGACTCGGAATCGGTTGCCGTTTTCTGTTCGACCGCGGAACAGGTGAACAAGGTGCTCGAAGTGAAGGCCGCGCTCCCCCAGTTGCAGCACGTCATCGCGTTCGACGGCGGTGCGGGCGCGCGGCAGCCTGGAGTCACCGCGCTCACCGCGCTCGAGGCGAAGGGGCGCGCCGCCGCGTCGAAGCATCCCAACTGGAAACAGGAAGCGCTCGCGGCCGGGCCGGATGATCTCGCCACGCTCATCTACACATCGGGAACGACGGGCGACCCCAAGGGCGTGATGCTGACCCACTACAACATCTGGTCCAACGTGCAGGCCGTGCTGCAGATGATTCCCATCGGCGGCGGCGATGAGTGCCTGTCCATGCTGCCGCTGTCGCACAGCTACGAGCGGATGGTGGACTACACGCTGTTCCAGGCGGGCGTGATCATCAATTACGCCGAATCGTTCGACACCGTGGCCGCGAATCTGGGCGAGGTGAAACCGACGGTCGTGCTCTCGGTCCCGCGGCTGTACGAGAAGGTGTACGCACGCGTGCTCGAAAACGCCCTGTCGGGCAGTGCGATCAAGCGCGCGATCTTTTTCTGGGCCAAGCGCGCCGGCGAGCAATGGGCCACGCTCGCGATCGCCGGCCTGCCGATCCCCGGCGGCCTCGCGATCAAGAAGAAGCTCGCCGACAAGCTGGTGTTCTCCAAGCTGCAGGCGCGCACCGGCGGGCGCATCCGGTTTTTCGTGTCGGGCGCCGCGCCGCTGTCGGCCGACATCGCGAAATTTTTCTATAGCGCCGGCCTGCCGGTGATCGAAGGGTACGGCCTGACCGAGTCGTCGCCCGTGCTGACGCTGAATCCGCTGGAGCGGATCAAGCTCGGCACCGTGGGGCGCGCGATCCCGGGTGTCGAGCTGAAGATCGCCTCCGATGGCGAGATCCTGGCACGCGGTCCGAACATCATGCAAGGCTACTTCAAGCTGCCGGAAGCGACGAAGGAGATGCTGGACGCGGACGGCTGGCTCCACACCGGTGACATCGGCGAGCTCGATTCCGACGGCTACCTCAAGATCACCGACCGCAAGAAGGAGCTGCTCAAGACGGCGGGCGGCAAGTACATCGCCCCGCAGCCGATCGAAGGCATGATCAAGCGCAACAAGTTCGTCGCGAATGCGGTGCTGTACGGCGACCGCCGGAAGTACCCGATCGTGCTGGTCGTGCCGAACTTCGACAACCTCGAGCGCTGGGCGCGCGAGCGAAACCTGAGCTATAGCGCACGCGCTGAGCTGATCCGGCTCGCTGACGTCCAGGCCAAAGTGGAGCGCGAGGTCATGAGCATGCTGAAGGAGCTGGCGAAGTTCGAGACGCCGAAAAAGGTGATGCTGCTCGAGAACGACTTTACGATCGAGGCCGGCGAGCTCACCCCGACACTCAAGGTCAAGCGTCGCGCGGTCGAGAAGCGGTACAAGGATCAGATCGATGCGGTGTATGCAGCGGACGACGCGCTGGCGGCCGCGATCGAGTCCTGAGCGACGCCTAGCGTTTCTCGCCGACCCAGAGCCCGCCCTCGGCGGCGAGCTTGTGGAGCCCGATCGGAAGATCGGGCTCTTCGTTTTCCACCACGAACCGGCGCCCGCGCAACAGCACCCGATGCGCTTCGACGAGCCAGCGGGACGTCGCGAGATCGGCGCCGACCACGACGCCGCGCGCCATCGCCGAGCGCAGCGGAATTTGATCGTTCGCGAACATCAGCGAGAGCGCCGGTTGCTCTTCCAGTTCTTCCGGGGGGTTGACCCCGACGAAATGAATGCCCGGCATGAGACGGCTCAGCGCTGCCGCGTGGCGCACGGCGGCTCCGACCAGCACCACATACCCGCCCGGGCCGGACAGCTCGAGCAGCGCTTGCAGGTTACCGGGGTCGGCGGAGGGGAGTGGGGAGGGCGGCACGTAGGCGTCTTTCAAGACGCGCTCCCTGCTGCGCCGGAAGTTCACGACGCCGCGCGCGATGGGATACTCCCTGTGACAGACGGGGCAACCGAGCAGTCCCGAGCGGACCATGCGCTCGCGCACCTCGCCGGTCGAGAGGACCAGCACTTCCTCTCGATGAGCTTCGGGACAGCGCAGCATTTCGGTGAGCTCGATGTGCATTACCGGCCGTGCGTGGTGCGTGGTGCGTGGTGCGCGGTGATCATGGTCGGAACTCGACCCAGGTCACCTTACCGGCTTCGACGATCACGCGCCGAAAGACCTTCTTGCCGTTGATGGTTACCCCGAGCACGAAATTGCCAGGACCAACGTCGGTAATCGCGAAATGCTCCCGATACGCCGGGTCCTGATGATTGCGGGGTCCGTACGTCTCGATGAATGAAAACGGCGTTTCAGTCTGCCGCTTGATGAGCCCGAAGATCCGGGCATGGTACACCGGCTGCCCAGCCGAGTCCCACACCTGTCCCGCTACGGTGCCAGTGCCACGCAACGGCTCGATCCAGAGCTCCGGATTCACGTTGTAGGGCGGGTAGCGCTGCGTCGAATCGACGATCAGACCGGTGGAGTCGAACGGTGACGCGTGCAGCTCGAGATGCAGGTGATCGTTCGTCGCGCGACCGGTATTGCCAACGAGTGCGATCACATCACCGGCTTTGACGCGCTCTCCGACCTTCCGGAGTAGCCTGGAATTGTGGTAGTAGGCGGAAAACAGAAACAGCTCTCCGCCGTCAGCGATCAGACGTCGGTCGTGCTTGATCGCCACGGTGAGCGCACCCCGCTCCGCGGGCCCTGAATGCACCACGACACCGTCGCCGATCGCATACACCGGCGTGCCGTCTCCATTGTTGAATTCGACGCCCTGGTGCGGTTGGAAGTTGCCCCCCATGGTCGAGCCGAACCGGTAGGTCTGATCGATACGCGCCTGATAGAGCGTGTCGATCGGTCGCCGGAACCAGGTGTGCCTGGCAGGCTCGCCTCGCGCGCTGACAGTGAGCGTACCGGCCGGAGGCGCATCCGGCAGCGCCAGGCACCGGTCGCGCGGGTTGCCGTGGAGGATGCCCCAGGGAGTGCCGCGGGTTTCGTTGTCGATGACGTGCACTAACAACACGAAATTGGGGTCGGAGCACAGCCCGAGCGCGATTCCCTGGCTGCGCGCGCGTTGGAACGCGGTAGCGTACCGCGGTGACGGGACCTCACCGTCGTCACGGACCACGTTGGGGCCGTGCTTGTAGAGGGTCCACGTATGTCCGCCATCATCAGACGTCGCCATCCAGCCGGAGAGAGACGCCTGCATGAGATCACCCACGATGAAGTCCAAGTTGTGCACGTACTGATTCGGGAGACGTCCCAGGATCGGGTCTGTCGCGGTAGTCGCACCGATCGAATCGGTGATCACCTGCCACGAGCGGCCATCGTTCGACGTCACCTTGATCCCGTCGGCTGTCGCGATGTATGTGACGTTGTCGCGGGTGAGGATCCCGTCTTGCGTCACGTACTGCCACTCGGGGCCGAGCTCGCTGTAGCCCCAGTTCCTCCACGTTTTTCCGCCGTCGGTCGAGAGACCCCAGCCGTTCCCCACCGTACCGTACCAGATTTGCCCGCGCGGCCCGAACCCGAAGGCGTGCACAAAGTCCCAGGAGATCGAGTGTGCCGCCGTGTCCGCGGAGGCCCTGATCTGCTCCCAGCTCCGTGCGCCCTTCCGCAGGACAAAGATTCCCTGCCCGTATGTGCCCACCCAGAGGCTGCGATCCGGCGCGTACGCGAACGCGAGCACGTGCACGCCCCACCCTGACGAATCAGGCAGCGGCGGAATCGTTTGGGCATTCAGGGAGCCTGCGAGGAGAAGTCCCACGCACCACGCACCACGCACGGCTATCCCCTCGGCGTGTACACCGCGGGTAACAACCGGATCTCGGTGACCGCGAGATGCTCGGGCTGCATGACCGCGTACACCACGGCGGCAGCGACATCCTCAGCCTTCATCATGTCTTTGCGCTTCGTGAACCCCGGCTTCGAATCGGGATCGACGGCGTCCCAGATGTCCGTGTCGACAGGTCCAGGCGAGATGAGCGTCGTCCGCACGCCGCTCTTGGCGGTCTCCTGGCGAATCACCTCGTGCATCCCGCGCAGCCCGAACTTCGATGCCGCATAGGCTGTGGAGCCCGAGAACCCGATGTAGTCGGAGATCGAGCCGACAGTCACGAGATGCCCGCTGCCCCGCTTGACCATTTTGGGAACAATCCGGCGCGCGAACAGGAACGGCGCCGTGAGATTGGACGCCAACGTCCTGGTAAAGTCCAGAAGAGCGGTATCGGCCAGGGACTTGATGAAGAAGATCCCGGCGTTGTTCACGAGCACATCGGGCACGCCGAGCGCGCGCTCGACCTGGTCGATCGCGTGCTCGACGTCGTCAGGCTTGGTGATATCGCACTGGATGTCGGTGCGCCGCTCTGCGGTCTCGTTCTTGAGGCTGCGCGCGAGCCGGACCACGTGCATGCCGCGGGCGCGCAGCGCGATCGCGACCGCGAGCCCGATGCCGCGGGACGCGCCCGTCACGAGCGCGATCTTCACAGCGCGAAGTTGCCGCCGTGGACCAACCTCAGAAACTCGTCGCGGGTCTTGCCGTCGTCCCGAAACGCGCCCCGCAGCGAGCTGGTGACCGTCTTCGAGTTCTGTTTCTCCACGCCCCGCATCATCATGCAGAGGTGGTACGCCTCGATCACGACGCCGACGCCCAGCGGCTTGAGCACCTGGCACAGCGCCTCGGCCACCTGATCGGTGAGCCGCTCCTGGACCTGGAGCCGGCGCGCGAAGATCTCGACCACCCGTGGAATCTTGGACAGACCCACGATCCGGCCGTTCGGCAGGTAGGCCACATGCGCGCGCCCGAAGAACGGCAGCATGTGGTGCTCGCACATCGAGTAGATCTCGATGTCGCGCACGCAGATCATGCTTTCGTGCTTTTCCTCGAACAGCGCGTCGCCGATCACCTCGTCGATGTTCATGCTGTACCCGCGCGTGAGCCATTTCAGCGAGGCTTCGACACGGGCGGGCGTCTGGCGCAGACCCTCGCGCCGGGGGTCTTCGCCCAGCTGCTCCAGCATTTCGTGGACGAGCGTCTGGAAGGGGATCCGAATCTCCGTGGGCTCCGTGTGAGACTCGTGGAAGCTGTGCAGACTGGCGGACTTCATTTTGTCTCGTGCCATGGTAAGATTGCACCCCGGTGCGATTCCTAAAGCTACTCGTGCAGGCGACGCAGGCGGGAGCCTCCGCAGCCTCGGCGCTGTGGACCTTTCCGAGCATCCTCCTGTCCGCCTTTCTCGTGGCCTGGGGTGCCGAGGCTGCGCAGTTCCTGATTTCGCAAGGCCTGGCGCTTGCCATTCTCGCCTGGCTCCAGACCCTGCCCGAATTCGCGGTCGAGGCCGTGATCGCCTGGGAAGCGGGCGCCGACCCGTCCCGCTCGCATCTCGCCATCGCGAACCTGACCGGCGCGATCCGGCTGCTGCTGGGCCTGGGCTGGCCGATGATCTACTACGTGTTCGCGTTCTTCGGCCGCAAGCGCGGCGAGCCTGGGCTCCCCGCCATCAAGCTGCATCCCGAGCACGCCACTGAGGTCGTGGGACTCGTCCCCCCGCTCCTGTACTTCATCGTGATCCTGATCAAGCAGACCATCAGCTGGGTCGATGCGATCATATTGCTCGCGCTGTACGTGCTCTACCTCTGGGCCTTGCTGCGCAATCCGCCGCACGACGTCGAGCGGATCGGCGACGCGCCGCGGGTGTCGCAGTGGGCATTGCGCCAAAAAGGGTGGCGCCAGAAGGCGGCAATCGGCGGGCTGCTCGCGGCGGGCGGCTTCCTGCTCTACGTCACGGCACACCCCTTCCTCGAGTCGATGCTGGCGCTGGCGGCGCTGCTGGGCGTCAGCCAATTCGTGCTCGTACAATGGGTGGCGCCGTTCTTGTCCGAGTTCCCCGAGAAGGTCTCCGCGTTCCTGTGGGCTCGCCGGGTGAGCCACGCGCCGATGGCGCTGATGAACATGGTCTCGAGCAACATCAATCAGTGGACCGTGCTCGCCGCCATGATCCCTCTCGTCTACGGCTATTCCCACTATCATCACACGGGCGTGTGGGCCGATTTCCACTTCGACACCGAGCAGCGCCTCGAGATCATTCTGACGCTGCTGCAGACCGTGCTCGGCATGGTCGTGCTCGCAAACATGGAGTTCGACTGGTTCGACGCGACGGCGTTGTTCGTGCTGTGGGCCGTCCAGTTCTTCGCGCCGCATCTGCGCGAAGAAGTGGCCATTGCCTATGCGCTGTGGATCGTCGTGTTGTTGGCGGGATTTGCGATGCGCGGGCAAGCGGTGCTCGCACCGAAATACTTCTGGGAGACGATCAGGAAAAAACGATCGGCCGGACCCGCATAACGCGGACCGGCCGACCGATTACAGCAGGAACGGAGAGGATTTTTGAAGCCCGAGAGTAATGACTGGTCCCTCACCACGAATTCTGTCTTCCCCAATCGAGGGGGCGTGACATGGGCCGCAGTATCCGGGTCCACAATCGAGCTTGTTGGCTCAAAAATTTGACTCCCCGCTCCTGCGTACTAGAATACGTCCGGTCCCGCAAAGGTCAATCACCCTGAATCTCACCTTGCTTGGCGCTGCCGTCCTGCTGCTGGCGTGGTTCGTGCTGGTGTTCGCGAGCCACGTGCCGAGCGGCTTCGTGCATCTGCTGTACGCCGCCGCGATGATCCTGTTTGCGCGGCGCATCCTGGTGGGCGCACCCCGGTTCGTGTCCTGACATCCAAAACGGCGTACAAAAGCGTGGGAACGCGTAGAACGGCGTGACGCCTGTCCACGCCTTTCACGCCGTTCCGGTTTTTAAATCTCCCAATTCGAGAATATGACTCCCCGGGCGGCATGCTGCTCGGGATATCCATCGAGCGTCATCCGCAGGTCAGTCCAGCGGACGCGATACCCGCGCGCGATGAGGCGCTGGAACGCGTCGTCGTAGCGGCTCTGGCAGCGCACGGCGATCCGGCGAATGCCCGCCCTGGCCGCCGCCGCCTCGACGCCGGCGATCGCTGCGTCGAACGATGAGTCGTCGCGCGCGGCGAGCTTGAGGATGCGGACCTCGTCGCGCGTGCGGCTGTCGGCGAGCGGCGCCGAATGCCACAGCGCGAGGGCGTCCAGCCCTTGATCGCCTTCGACCAGCGAAGTGTCGCCGAGACCAAGCTCCGCGGTGAGCAGGATCTCCCGCGAGAAATCGATCGCGGGGACGAGATCGCCGACGAGCCGGCGCGCGGCGTGCATGGACGCTTCCTTATCGTCGCCGGAGCGGCGGGACAGCAGCACGGGGGCGGGGTGGCCGCGCGTCGCGATCTCATTGGTGAGCGTGATGGTCAGAAACCCCGGGGTGAATCCGAGGCGCGCATAGAACCCGATGTTTTCGGGCGTGCGCGGCATCGTCTCGAGACCCAGCGTTCTGACGCCCCGCTCGATGAGCCAATCGGCGGCGCGGCGCACGACGGTCTTGCCCACGCCGGTACCCTGGCGATCGGGCCGCACCGCGAGCGGCCCCATCCACCCCTCGGTGCCTGCCTGATGCGCCACGTTGAATGCCGCGACGTCCCCGTGTTCGTCGCGCCACACCATCGCGCCCTCGCCGGCATCGAGCAACGCGTACCGCCATACGAGGGGATTGAGCTGCGGAACGCGCACGCCGATCAGGCCGTCGCGCCGGTAGCGATCGGTGAATGCCTCCGCGAAGACGCGGTTCAGGCCATCGATGTCGCGCTCGGTCGCGCGCTCGGGTCCGGTGACCCGCGTCTCAGGCAGCCACGCTCGCATCGGGCGGTCCCAGGGTAGCCGTGTCGTCGCGCACCACGCTTGTACCCGTGGTCGCGTCGTAGGTCACGCGGATCACCCGATCGAGGCCGTCGCGGACCTGCTCGATGTGGGTAATCAGAATGACCTGCGGGAAGCGATCACCGAGGCGGCGCAGCAGGCCGAGCACGTGTTGGCGGCGCGACTCGTCGAGCGAGCCGAAGATTTCGTCGAGCACGAGCAGCGACAGCGGCTGTCCCGCGCGCTCGGCGATCATCTGCGAAATGGCGAGCCGCAGCACCAGGTTGGCGATGTCCTCTTCTCCCCCCGAAATCACCGGCTTCGGCACGCCCTCGTCCAGCACCACGACCTGGTAGTTCTCGTCCAGGTCCACCTCATCGTAGCGCGCATCCGTCAGGTCGGATAGGAACGCCGAGGCCAGGGTGCTGATTTCGGGCCGCATCTGCGCGTTGAGGGAGGCCCGCAGCTCGGAGAAGGCGCGGTCCAGCTCCGTGTGCAGCCGGAGCTCGACCTTTCGTGCGGCGATCGTACGCTCGCGCGCGGCCCGCTCGGCGACGCGACGCTCGGTTTCGCGGACCGCGGTCTCTGCCGCGACCAACTCCCCCCGGCTCTCGGCCACCGCGAGCTCCGCGGCGCGGAGGTTGTGCGCCGCACGATCGTGTCGGTCCCGCGCCGCCTGGAATTTCGGCTCCGAGAAGCCCTGGTCCTGGACCGCGGCCGCCAGCTGTTTGACGTGCTCCTCCCGGGCCGACAGCGCCTTCTCCGCGAGCTCCGCTTCGCCGACGAGCGCCTCGGCTCTGTCGGCGCGCGCTTTCAACGCGGCCGCTTGCAGCGCCACCGGCTCGAGCCGCGCCAGCTCGGCGCGGACGGCGTTGTGGCGCTCCGCATCGTAGCCGGCATCCCGCGCGGCGACTCGGCGCTCCATCTCTTCGGTCCGCTTGGCGAGACCGGCACGCTCCTTCTGCAGCCGCGCCCGTTCGCGTGCCTGCTCGCGCAGCGTCCCTTCGCGCTCACTCGCCTGCCGGACCTCCTCGCGCAGCGCGTCGCGGGCTGCCTCCGCCTCGGTGACGGACGCGGGAGGCTGCGCCAGCTGCTCGAGGCGCTGCTTGAAGAACTTGCCGTCCTCGATGATCACCTCGAGCTGGCGATCGAGCACGCCCAGCACGGCGTCATGCTCGGCGCCGAGTGGCCGCCGGCACGTGGGACATTCTCCCTCGGGTCCGAGCTTCAGGATCTTGTCGCGGTGGTCCTTGACCTCGTCGTGCTGTTTGAGCAGCTCGGCGCGTTTCGTAGTCGCGTACTCTCGTTCCCGAACCCAGGTGGCCTGCTGATCGCGCGCGACCTTGTCCGCCGCGTCCAGCTTCACCTTGAGATCGCGGGCGTCCGCGGTGACGCGCGCGAGCTCCGTGTCGGCGTCGGCCAGCTCGGCGATGCGGCGGTCGAGCACGTTGAGATTGCGCGCCAGCTCCGTGATCTTGGCCTGCTCCTCGCGCCGCGCCGCGTCTTCGCGATGCAGCCGGTCCAGCTCGACCAGCTCGGCTTTCAATCTGGTGACGGGGGCGACGTCGGCGTCGAGCTTGCGCAGCTCCTCGCGGGCGCCGAGCGCCTCCGCCAGCTCTTTGTCGAGGCGCTGAAACTCTTGCCGGGCCACGACCACGCCCTGCTCCGCGACGCGCAGATCACCATGCAGGGACAAGGTGCGCTCGCGCCGCTCGACCCACTGCTGCCAGCGGGGCTCCTCTTCGGCCAGCGTCTGCTGCGCTTTCTGGCGCTCGGTGTTGGCCGCCGTGGCTGCTTGGCGAGCCTCGGCCAGCCGCGCGTCCGCCACCTTGCGCTCTTTCTCCAGCTCGGACTGCGGCGGCAGCCCCGTTTCGAGACCGTCGACCTCATGGCCGATCGCGTTGCGCCGTTCCCGGATGTGCTCCTGCGCAATCGTCAGCTGCTCGTGTCTCAGGACTCGCGACAGGAAAGCCGCCCGCTCCGGACGCGACGCATCCGCAAGCACAGCCAGCTCTTTCTGTCCCGTGAAGTAGGTGTTGAAGAACTCGGCGTGCGACATGCCGAGCACGCGCTGCAGCCGCGCGGTGACTTCCTTGATCGAGTTGGCGACCACGATGCCGTTCTCGTGCAGGGTCGCTTCATTCAGCTTCCGCTCGACAACGTAGGTGCGGTTGCCGAGCGAAAACTCCAGCTCGACCCGCATCGGGGCGCGCGCTTTCGCGCGCAGATTGCGAATCGAATCCTTGTCGCCGCGGGCGGCGGGATTGCCGTAAATCGCCCAGGCGATCGCCTCGAGCAGCGAGGTCTTCCCGGAGCCGTTCGGACCGATGATGCCGGTGATGCCGTCGCCGAACGCGATCTCGGTATCCGCATGCTGGCGGAAATTGACGAGCCGCAGGCGGTGCAGCTTCATCCGGGCGTTGCGGCGGACTCTTCCGCTCGCCCTGCCGCTTCCAGGTAATCGACGCCCAGCTTCACGAATGTCTCGCGGTTCAACTCGGCATCGAGCGGCCGGCGGCCGAGGAACTCGCGCACGGTCTCGGCGAGCGTCTGGCGTTTGAGACCCGGTTCGCCACTCGCGGCGCCGGGCGCTCGCGCCTGCGGCCGCCGCAAGTCGAGCTGGAAATTCAACGCGCGCGCCTTGTAGCCCCGAATCGCCGCGTGATCCAGATCGCGTGCCGTCGCGCGCTCCACGTCCCACACGACCAGCCGCACGATCTGATCGTCGATCTTCACGGCACCGACGCGTTCGGCGATCTGCGCGTCGAGCTCCTTGGCGTTGAGTCCCGCGCCCTGGATGAACGGAAGATCGATGTGCCGCCGCGCCGGCTCGATCGCCCGGAACGTGACGCGGGCTCCGGGCAGGTCGACAAGCAGATACCCCTTCCCTTTTCGCTCTTTTTTTTGTTTGGTCGCGGCGCGTTGCGCCGCCTCGTCCTGCAGCTGTCCCCAGGGATTGGGCGGCAGGTACTCGAGGCTTCCGGCGTACCACGCGTTCGTGGCCACGGATTGCGCGGTGTGATAGTGACCGAGGGCGATGTAATCCCACTTCTCGGGGGCCAGCAGCTCGCGCGTCAGCTCCGCGCCGCCGTATTCCATCGTGCCGCGCTCTTCGCCCAGGCCACCGTACACCCCGTGCGTCACCAGCACGTTGAGTGTCGGTCCGCCGGGTTCGGGCCGCAGCGCCGGCCGGTCCGCTTTGGCGAGCGCCTGTTGCGGCACGGCCAGGACGGCGCAATCGAGTCTAGGCAGCACGATGCGGCGCGCGTCCTCGACCGCGATTTCGACGCCGAGCGCTTCGTACAGCCGGAGGATCGAGCCGGTTTCGGTGGAGCGTGGGGTATCGTGCTCGCCGGCAATGACGACGATGGGCGAATTGGGAAGTCCCGTCCGCAGCCGATGCAGCTGACGGAAGCAATACAGAATCGCGGCATTGGTCGGACGCACCGAATGGAACAGATCGCCCGCAATGACGATCAGGTCGGGCTGCTGCTCCAGGATATCGTCGACCGCGCGCCGGAACGCTTCCGCGATATCCACCTCCCGCTGGTTCGCACCTTTGGCGGTCTGCCGGTCGAACTGGCGGAACCCGAGATGCAGGTCGGCGAGGTGCGCGAGCTGCATCTAATACGGCTCATCCGAAATGGGATTCAGCGGCGGGACGGCGTGGTGCTCGCGCGCCATCTGGGGCTCGGACTCCACACGGGCGCCGAGCACCTTTCGGAAGTACGCGAACGCGTCGTCCGGTCGCTTCTGCCGCGCGGCAGCCAGTGCGCGGCGGACATCGTCCTGCTCCCGGTCTGCAATCAGATCTTTCACCTGGTTGGGACGCACGCGGCGGTCGAGCCGCACGAGCTGCCGCACCACCGCCTCCTCGAACGGCACATCCGCGGCCGGCGGGAAGCGCTCGACGCCATCCCGGCCGCGCAGCACCGGGGGCTTGGGGAAGCGTACGAAGATCGGCTGCGTGAAGTGGGGATGGCGGACCATCAATTCGCCGATCGGCAGCGTCGCCAATTTGCTCTTGGTGGCCGGCGTGAGCACCTGATACCCGGGCGTCGCGAGCTCGTCCATGTCCATCCGCCCGAAGAGCTGCGTTCCCGCATTGCCGACGACCCGCCGGTGCACCTGCGAGCGGAACTGCTCGGCGCCGAACAACACCAGCCCGAGGTAGCGGCCGCGCTCCGAGATATCGAGCAGCATCTTCTTGACATAGGTCTCCGGACCGTCGCCCGGCGCGTACTTGTTCAGCTCATCCACGAACACCACGACGGCATCGACGCCGAGCTCGCGGCGCTCGAGCTGCTCGCGCAGCTTGGACACGACGCGCGCGAACACGAGATCCTGTCCCAGCGGATCCACGTTGGCGATGTCGATCACGTAGACCGTGCGGTCTTCGAACTTCTTCCAGGGCAGGTCGCTGGACGGGCCGTCGTCAGTCACGAGCCCCTTGCAGCGCGTCGAGATGTTCAACAGCCGGTTGCGCACTTTGCGCATCGTGGCGATGTGGTGGGTGCGCCACGTGTCGCTGCGTCCCCCCGCCGTGATCTCGAGACCGTCGAAGATCGACCGGAAGAAGCCGTCCAGATCGGCAAACGTCTGCACCCGGTGCGTGGTGCCGAATCCGTCGTCGAACGTGCGGCCCAGCACGCGGTCCCGGAGAAAATCGATGAACGCGTCGGCTTTGGCATCGATGTCGTCGCGATTCAGCAGGACCTCGGCGAAGTCGACGACCTCCTGCAATCCCCAGGTCAGCGGCTCGACGTCGCCCACGAGGTCCGGGTGCGTGCGCAGGGTATTGAGATTGACACCGTCCGCTTTCAGCGGCGCGTACAGCCGCACGTTCCGGAACGGCTCCGCGGGAACGCCGAGCAACTCGTAGCGGTGCCGATCCTCCTCCGTGAGGTCGCCGGGCTGATCGAGGAAGCACAGGTCCGGCCCTTTGACGTTGAAGCACACCGCGGCGATCCGGCCCTTGTGTGTCGGGAAATGGGCGAAGATCGACGCCAGCAGGAACTCGACCGCGCTCGTTTTCGTCGCGAGGCCTGAGACGCCCGAGATATTGAGATGCGCCGCCTCGGGCCCGAGCAGGAAATCGGCGTCGAGATACACCGGCGCCTCGCGTCCCGCCGAGGTGTAGAGGCCGACGGGGATGGCCGTGGGAGTGGCGGAATAGAGGAAAGCGTCCATGCGCAGCGCCTGCGCGACATCGGCGTCGCCCGCCACAAACACCTGGCCCAGCGGGACGGGCTGCAACGGCTCTTCCGGCGTCTGGCGCAGGACGGCGGCAGTCCAGTAGCGGATCTGCTGGCGCGCCGTCGGCGCCTCCGATGCGCGCGCGGGATCTCCTTCGGCCCCGACGACGTCGTGCAGCGGCGTCGCGAGATCGGAGTACGCGAACCCTTCGGTCACGACGCCATACACCACCCTTCCCGCTTCCCCCTTCCCGTTTCCCGCGACTTTGACGATTGCACCGATCCCAATCGGCGTGTCGGTCGCCGTCCAAAAATGGAATTGATGGGGCGTTGCCGGCTTCAGCTCGGTCGCAACGACGCGCCCGATCGGGGGGCCGGGGGTGGCGTTCACGACGCGATCCTCGGCAGGCGCGACGCGCGCTGCACGTGCAGGTCACGCGGGGCTAGGGCGTTCAGGTATTCCTCCACCTGATGTAAAGGATACAACAGCCGGTCCCAGCGTGTGGCCGGCGTCGCGAGCGGCGCGCGCTCCGCCCAGAGCCATCCCGAGATCTCCGATGCGCGTTGCACGGTGTCGGGATGTGCCCGGGCTTCGACGCGCAGCAGGCCGTAGAGCAAATCGTTGCCCTCCCAGGGCCAGAGGCGCAGATACCACGAATACGTCTCCGTCCGCGTGTGCCCGCCCCGGACGGCGAAGACGCTCGTGCGGTGGCCCTCTGGAAGCGTCAGCGCGCGCTCCAGACCGCGTCCCTCGAGAAACTGCGCGCCATGACTCTTGATCACGCCGAGGGCGCGCTCATGGCGGGCGACGGTCGGCGAACGCGAGAGGAGCCCATCCAGCACCAACCATTCCTCGCCGCCCAGGCCCTGGATTGCCGTTTCGGCGAGCTCTCGTTCCAGATGGGCGCGCGCGCGGCGCACGATTGACTCGACCTGCTCGAGGTAGCGCGCCGGCTGGCCGACGAATTCGGGATCCACGGGCTCGATGTCGCTTGCGCCGGCTTCGAGGAGCGCCCGCATGTCGGGGGTCATGCCGGCGACCGCCGCGACGGCGAACGATCGATTGCGCACGGCAGTAGTCTGGAGCGTCCCGCGTTCGTCCCGGCGGCGCACGGCAGCCGCTACGTAGGCGTCGACCAGCGGGATCACACGGTCGTAGGCGCGCACGCACCAGCGCTCGTGGCCGTTCAGGAACGATGCCCTCGGAATGCGGGGTTGCGCGGAAACGGGATGCGCCTCGAGCTCTCCGTCTTCCACCAGTTCGGCGCGCTCGGCGGGTTCCGGGTCGTCCCGATTCGAGCCGGCGCCGGGAACGGCCCCCGCGCGAATCAGCGCCTGCCACCAGGTCATGTGCCGTCTCGCGTCTTGACTCCGACCACCAGGCCATCGCGCACCGGGACGATCGTGGCTGAAAGCCGCGGGTCGGCCGCGGCGAGGCGGTTGAATTCGCGCACGCCGAGCGCGTTGCCCGATCGGTCGTTTTCATCGATTGCGGCGCCGTGAAAGAATGCGTTGTCACACAGCAGCAGACCGCCGGTGCGCAGCAGGCGCATGGCCCAATCGAAGTACTGGGGGAGCGGTTCCTTGTCGGCGTCGATGAACACCGCGTCAAAACCGGGTCGCAACGTGGGGAGGACCTCGAGCGCTCTGCCCTCGAGCAGCTCCACACGCTGCTCGAGTCCGGCAGCGCGGAACGCCTCCCGCGCAATCCGCGCGTGACGCGGATCGGACTCAATCGTCGTCAGCCTGCCGGAGGGCGGCAGGGCGCGCGCCAGCCACACGCCGCTGTAGCCGCCGAGCGTTCCGATTTCGAGCACCTGCTCCGCCCGGATCGCCTGCAGCAACACCTGCAGAAGCTTTCCTTCCTCAGGAGACACGTTGATCGGCGGGAGCTTTCCCTCGCCGTGGCGACTGCGGATTTTTTGGAGAATCGAGTCTTCGGCGGCGAACAGCTCGGTGACGTAGCGCTCGAGCCGTTCGTCCACTAGGCGGTGGCCTCGACGTTCGGGAAGGGCGGGACCTCGAGCAGCCACAGCCCGGCGATCCGCGACTGCTTGTCGATTTCGACCAACATATGGTCGGCGACGCGCACGACCGTGGCGGGGCGTTGCCGGCCGACCCGGATGTGAAACACCGACTCCTTCTCGTTCTTGTCGACCGTGAGCGCGGTATCGACTTCGACCGCCGACACGCCGTTCTCCGAGCGCCGGTCGGGGAAGGTGACTTGTCCCTCTTTTGATGTCGTGGGCGGGGCGAGTGTAGCAACGGTGCGCACGTCGTCGGGCCAGGTGACGACGTCCACGCCGCGCATGGCGCCGCCTGCGACGTCGATCACGACGAATGAGCCGTCACCGCCCTCGAGATCCACGGTGCCGTTCATCCCTTCCCCTTTGGGAACGCCCTTGCAGGCGACTGTCAGGATGTCCGTTTCAGGATCCCAGCGGTACGACACCTTCGGAAGTTTTCCGTTGAGCGGTTCGATGCGGGCTTCGAAATGCATGCAGTTACGCGCCTTCCTGTGGGAGCGTGGCCCGGGTAATATAGCGGCACGATGAAACGACGCGAGTTCGTGTCGATCGCCGCAGGATTTGCTACCACTCCGATTGTTGGACGGGCGGCGTGGGGCGTGTGGCGCAACGAGGCCGACGTTTCTGCGCCGCCCGCCGCGCGCCCCACGCAAGGTCCCACCTTGGGCCCGGAAGTGTTCGCCCGCCGCATCGAACGACTCCAGGCCGAGCTCAAAACACAGAAGCTCGATCTGTTCATCGCCGAGCCAAGCACGAATTTTCAGTATTTCACGGGCTACAATCCGGGACGCAGCGAGCGCCTGATCCTGCTCATGATCCCGGTAACCGGCACCCCAGCGCTGATCTGCCCCTCGTTCGAGGTCGAACGCATCAAGCGCAACGCCGCGATCGCCGACGTGCGCGGGTGGGAAGAACAGGACAACCCCTGGAAGCTCGTGAAGACCGCTGGCCGCGAGATGAAGCCGCCGCGCCGCAACGGTACCCTCGCGCTCGAGCCGTCAACGTCCTATCAGAGCTACCTGCACCTCGAGGACGAGCTGGGCGGCTGGAAGTTCACCAACGGCTCGGCCGTAACCGAGCGGCTGCGGATCATCAAAGGCCCTGAGGAGATCGCGCTGATCCGCCAGGCGATTGGGGTGACGGAGGCTGCTATCGCCGCCACGTTCTCGCAGCTGGCGGTGGGCATGACCGAACGCGAGGTCGCGACCCTGCTGTCGCGGGAGATGGTGTCTCGCGGCGCTCCGGGGGGCGGCCTGGTCCAGTTCGGCCCGTCGAGCGCGCTGCCGCATGGCGGGCCGTCGGCGGGACGGCTGGAGCGCGAAACCGTCGTGCTGATCGATGCCGGCTCGCGGGTGCAGGGGTACACGTCGGACATCACGCGCACGATCTGGTTCGGCGACGCGCCTTCCGAGGAGTTCAAGAAGGTCTACAACCTGGTCCACGACGCCCAGACGGCGGCACTCGAGACGGCCAAGCCGTTCACGACGCAATGCCAGGATCTCGATCGCGCGGCGCGCAAAGTCATCACGGCCGCCGGGTACGGCCAGTACTTCACCCACCGCCTGGGCCATGGGATGGGCATGGACGGGCACGAAGTGCCGTACCTGGTCGAAGGCAACGAGACTCGGCTCGAACCGGGCATGGTTTTCTCGAACGAGCCCGGCATCTATCAGCTCAACAAGTTCGGAGTTCGTATCGAGGACGACTGCGTGATGACGGACAACGGGATCGAAGTATTATCGCAGCGGCCGGCCAAGCTCTAATCGGGAAGCGGGAAGGGGGAAGCGGGAAGGGTACGACGAACCGCGTACCGTGAGCCGAGTCTCCGTAACAGGCCGATCAAAAGCGCAATTACTCTGTTGCACAGTGCCAGGGTTCTTTTTGCTTCTTCGTCCCTGATCAGCCCCATCTCAAACGCCAACTCCAAATGCGTACACAGTTCCGTCGCGGAACCCAACGCGATCCTCAGACAGCGGATGAACTGCGGCGTCGTGGCTAGCGCATATCCTTCGGCGATGTTGGCAGGAACAGCAGCAGCAGCTCGTCGAATCTGATCGGCAAGACCAAAGTGCCGCGACAACGTTCCTTCCAAGGTCAGCTTGTACGCGGTGCGAGAAAGCTCTCGACTTCTCGTCCAAGCATCTAACGAAGCAAGTTTCTGCACACGTGAGTATCGCACGCAGCGAGCGGACTGCCGTACCAAAACCGCTGCGATCCTAACCAGAATACCGCCTTACCCTTCCCCCTTCCCGCTTCCCCTTTCCCGAGATCTCAATCGCCGAGCTTCCTCGCAAATCCAACGATCCGGTCGAGCGCGTGTTTGATGGAGTCGGTGGCGGCGGCGTAGGATAGGCGCACCCACCGATCGTCTCCGAATGCCGCTCCGGGAACCAGCGCGACACCCGTTTGGGTGATGAGCCGGGTGCAAAAGTCGGTGCCCGTAATCTTGCCGAACGAATCAACCCTGAAAAAGAAGTAGAAAGCGCCTAGCGGGTCGACGAACTCGACGCCCGGAAGGTCCTGCCGAAACCGGGAGACGACCAGGTCGCGCCGTTTGCGGAATTCTCCCACCATCCGGTGTACGTCGTGCTCCACGCGCTCGTCGCCGAGCGCCGCCGCAGCGGCGAATTGCGCGGGATGGTTGGCGCCGGTCGTGGTGTGCGACTGCAGCGCCGCCATGGCCTTGGCAATCCTGGCTGGCGCCAGCGCAAAACCGATCCGCCATCCCGTCATCGCGTACG
The DNA here is from genome assembly GCA_035710265.1 of Gemmatimonadales bacterium. GTDB lineage: Bacteria > Gemmatimonadota > Gemmatimonadetes > Gemmatimonadales > GWC2-71-9 > 20CM-2-65-7. Next base: position 20,691 of record DASTDR010000043.1, read on the forward strand.
TCTTGCTGACGCCGGTGATCAGCACCACGCGCTCGAGCAGGTCGTCGGGAAGATCGAGGAACGACGGCGCCGGACCGGTGCCGTAATGGATGCGGCGATAGATCTCGTCCGCGATCACCCAGACCTTGCGGTCCTTGGCCCACTGCGCGATCGCGCGAATTTCGCCGTGCGTGTAGACCGCGCCGGTCGGATTGCACGGCGAGCAGATGATCAGGCCTTTTGCGCCCGGGAGCATGCGCTCGAGGTCCTTCACGCTCGCCTTGAGGCTCCACTCGGGATCGCCCGAGATCAGCACCGGTCGCGCGCGGGACAAATGGACGATCTGCGGATACGACACCCACGCCGGGGCCGGAATGGCGACGACATCCCCGGGCCCGAACAACGTGAAGCAGGCATTGAACAACGATTGCTTCGATCCGTTCGACACGACGATGTGGTCGGCGTTGACGGGGCGGCCGCCCGAGAGCAACGACAACTGCTTCGCCGCCGCCGCGCGCAGCTCGAGAATCCCTTCATTCGCCGAGTAGTGGGTCTTGCCGTCCTTGATCGCGCGAATTCCGGCCTCCGCGGGAATCGGCGGCGTCGCGAAATCGGGCTCCCCCGCCCCCAGATCGATCACGTCCTCGCCGGCGGCCTTGCGGCGCTTGGCTTCGGCGGAAATCGCAATCGTGGCAGACGTTTCGAGATGCTGCAGGTTGGCGGAGAGACCTTCACTCATCGCGGAATCGCTCCGTGGCGTTTGAGGATCGTGATCGTCGAGTCGATCGGCAGGGCCCGCACGGTGCCACGATAGCCCCGCACGGTCTCGGCACGCAACATGGAATTGTATATCGCTTCCTCCGTGGCATCGGCGACCGCCTGGAACAGCGGTGACATGAAGTCGTTCGTCACGACCTCGAGTTGGGCGGTCAGGCGGTCAGGCGGTCGGGCGGTCGAGAAGGCGATGACATAGTCACCGCTGCCGTTGCTCATCGAGCTGCCGGTGCGCGCGAGCCCTGTCAGCGCGCGATTCGCGAGACGGGTGAGCCGCAGATGATCGAGCGGCGCGTCGGTCGCGACCACCATGATGATCGAGCCATCCCCCGCATCACGTTTCCCGCTTCCCGTTTCCCGGAGTTCCCGCCCGACCGGCACGCCCGCAATCATCAGATCACCGCCGTAATTGCTCTGCACGAGAACCCCGACCGTCCAGCCACCCCATTGTGCGGGCAGCTTGCGACTCGACGTCCCGATGCCGCCCTTCCAGTTGAATGCCGTCGTTCCCCGCCCCGCTCCGACGGCTCCTTCTTCTACGGGGCCTTCCCTTGCAGTGCGAATCGCGCTCAGCACATCCGCTTCGGTGATCGGGCGTGTGCGAATGTTGTTCAAGAATCCGTCATTGGTCTCACCGACCACCGGATTCGCAGATCGCACGTCTTCGTTCCCCGGCAACGTGAGCAGCCAGGTGAGCACAGCATCGGCGGCTCGCGGCACGCACAGCGTGCAGGTCAGCACGATCGGTGATTCGAGCTCGCCAAGCTCGTTGACTTGCGTCGAGCCGGCGAGCTTGCCGAATCCATTCCCGACGACGATGGCGGCGGGGACCTTTTCCCGAAACGGATTGCCGCCGTGAGGCAGAATGGCGGTGATCCCGGTATTGATCGAGTCGCCGCGTGCGATTGTGGTGTGACCGACGCGCACCCCGGCGACGTCGGTGATCGCGTTGAGCGGCCCCGTGGGCATGGATCCGACGCTGATGCCAATGTCGCGAGCGCGAGGACGCTGCGCCTGTAGTGAAGTTGCTAATAGAATGAGGAGCAGCAGACTGTTACCTTTCACAGCGTCGGAAATTAGCACCCTTTGACAATCGAGGCTCGTGTGCGGCATGTCGTGCTGGTGACCCCTCCCGCCGTCGAACGTGCGGGAAAGGCCTGGGAGTTGATGGACCCCCGCACAGTCATCGTCTGTGCGGACCACGAACAGGCGGTGCTGTGGGCCGATGCCGCTCCTGTCGAGCTTCGCGCGCACGCCGTCACCGGCCTCACCCGCACCGCCGCTCTTCTAAAGGAAGGGCGCGTGGGCGTTCTCGCCGGATCTCCTGCCGATCTCAGCGCGCTCGTCGCGCGCTCGGCGCTCAAGCTCGACACACTCGAAACGCTCGTCATCGCCTGGCCCGAGTCGTTCTCGGCCGAGCTCGACACGCTGCTCGGCGAGGCGCCCGAAGCCCGGCGGGTGATTCTCAGCTGGGACCCGCACGGCCTCACCGATTTCATCGAGCGCCATGCGCGGCGCGCGGAGGTCATCGGCGACATTCCGCTCGACTCCGCCGGGAAGCCGCTCGGCCCGGTCGCGTCGGCGCGCTACGCGGTCGTCCCGGCCGCCCGTCGCGCGGTGACGGTGCGAGATGTGCTCGATGCGGTGCGGTCCGTGCGACCGTACGTGTGGAAGGGCGGCGACGTGGCGGCGCCGACGGAGACTCCAGATGCCATCATTGCCACGACGTTGCCCACGCGCGAAGAGCTGCGCCTCCTGGCGGCCATTGCGCAGCCGCTCGTGATCGCCCTCGCGTCGCAGGTTCCCTATCTCAAGTCGATCGCGGCGCTCTCAGCATTAGCCTTGCCGTCGCGCGCCGATCGCGCGCAGGACCGGAACGCGGCGGTGCGCACCGCGATCTCGGCGCGGCTGACGCAAGGCGATGTGGATGCGGAGCTGGCCGTGCTGGCGCCGTTGTTCGAGGAGCATGATCCGGCGCTGGTGGCGGGGGCGTTGCTGGCACTACAACGGGAAGCGGGAAGCGGGAAGCGGGAAGCGGCGCCTGAGGCCGCTCCTGCGGCATCAGGTTGGGTGAAGTTGTTCGTGACGGTGGGCACGAAGGATCGTGCCGGCGCGAAGGATCTGGTTGGCGCGTTGATCAAGGAAGCCGGATTACAGAAGGGGCAGATTGGGAGGATCGAGGTGCGCGAGACGTTCTCGCTCGTCGATGTCGCGCCTGCCGTAATGGATCAGGCCGTGCAGCGACTCTCGGGCGTCACGATTCGCGGACGCCGCGTCACCGCACGGCCTGATCGAGGTTAGGAGCGCTACTTCTTGTTGTTCACCGCCATCTTCAGCTGCTTCCCCGCCCGGAACGCCGGCGCGATCGACGCCTTGATCTGAATGACGCCGCCGGTCTTCGGATTGCGCCCCATCCGCGCCGCGCGCTTGCGCGCTTCGAAGTTGCCGAAGCCGGTGATCTGCACCTTCGAGCCTTTCTTCAGCTCGCCCGCAATAATGCCCTTGTCATCGAACAACGCTTCAATGGTGCGGGTCGCATCAGCCTTGGACATCTTGGTGCGCATCGCCAGCGCGGAAGTGAGCTCAGCCTTGTTCACTGCGATCTCCTTGAAGGGGGGGCGCGAAAAGCCGCATGAATACTGAAGAACTATGGGATATCCCTCGAAAATCCGCAAGATTACTGGACTTTCTCGACACACCCTTCCCCCTTCCCCCATCCCGCTTAACGTGAGAGCCCATGTTCCAGCAACCCACCCGCTCAGGATGGATCGAAGTCATCGCCGGCGTGATGTTCAGCGGCAAATCGGAGGAATTAATTCGCCGAGTCCGCCGCGCGGTGATTGCCCGCAAGCAGGTGCAAGTCTTTAAGTCACATTTAGATGCACGATACGCCGGACTGTTCTCGGTTTCCTCGCATGACGGCGTGACGGTCGAAGCCGAGCCCGTCGACTCCGCCGACGAGATTGCCCGCCGGCTGCGCGACTCAACCGAAGTCGTCGCGGTGGACGAGGCGCAGTTCCTGGACGACGGGGTCGTCGACATGGCCAACCGGCTGGCCGACCGGGGCGTCCGGGTCATCCTCGCCGGCACCGACGTCGACTTTCGCGGCCTGCCGTTCGGACCCATGCCGACGCTCATGTGCGTCGCGGAAGTCGTTGACAAGTTCCAGGCGATTTGCGTGGTGTGCGGCGGTCCCGCCACGCGCAATCAGCGGCTCGTGAACGGGAAGCCCGCGCTCTGGGACTCGCCCATCATCATGGTTGGGGGCAGGGAGAGCTACGAAGCGCGCTGTAGACACTGTCACAAGGTTCCCAGACAGGACGAGGATCAGACTGCGCTACTCTAGATCGCACGTGCGGCGTGCGGCGTGTCGCGCAGGGACTTTCAGTGCTGCGCCGCACGCCCCACGCAACACGCCGCACGTCCAGCCATGCTCAACGTAGCCCTCACCGGCAACATCGCCTCCGGCAAATCGACCGTCGTCGAGCTCTTCAAGAAATGGGGCGCCACGATCATCGATGCCGACGTTTTAGCCCGCGAAGCCCAGGCCCCCGGCAGCGCCGTGCTCGCCGCGATCGCCACCAGGTTCGGCGCCGACGTGCTCGCCTCCGACGGCACACTCGATCGCGCGGCGTTGCGCGCCAAGGTCATAGGCGACAATGACGCCCTGCTCGCGCTGAACGCGCTGGTGCACCCCGCCGTCCAGCAGCGCCGGCTCGACCTGCAGCGCGCGGCCTCGGGGCGCGGGGATGCGATCGTCATCAACGACATCCCGTTGCTGTTCGAAGTGCTCGATCCGGGCCAGTTCGATACGGTCGTTCTGGTCGATGCGCCCCCGGCGGTTCGGCGCGCGCGGCTGCGTGCGCTGCGCGGCTTGTCCAGCGAGGACGCCGACCGGATGATCGCCGCGCAGATGCCCGCCGAGCGCAAGCGTGCGCAGAGCCAGCACATCATCGAGAATACGGGAACGCTCGCCGAGCTCGAACATCAGGCCCGGCGCGTATTCGAGCAGTTGCGCGTGCAAGCCGCACGCGCCGGCCTGCGCACCGAGCAGCCGGGACAACGCCTGCTGCTGTGCGCGCTCGACGCCAAGGATGCCGCGGCCAGCCCCGCGTTCAAGGCCATCGAGGGGCGCTACACCGACGCCGGTATGAAGGTCGAGCATACCACGGCGAAGGCATTGGGAAAGGCGCTGCGCGCGGGACCCCACCCCCCCCTGTCGATCGTCGCGACGCCGGCCGCCGCTGAAGCGGCGCGCGCGGCCTGGGACGGCGCAGTCCCACCGCGCCCCTGCCCGCTCTTCCATCTTTCTCCCGACCCCGATCCGGTGGCGGTCCGACTCGATTTGCGGCCATGGGGCCACGAGCGAATCGCGCTGAGTGAAGAAGACGGCGCAGGGCTGGCGCCCCGAGCGGACCTGTTGTAGGCTCTCCGCCTATGTCTTCCATTCCCAAAGAGCTGCGGTACACAAAAGACCATGAATGGGTGCGGGAGAGCGACGATCCGCAGGTCGTCGAGGTCGGCATCACCGACTACGCACAGGGCGAGCTGGGCGACGTAGTGTTCGTGGAGCTTCCCAAAGCCGCGGCCGCATACAAACAGCGGGACGTGTTCGGGACGATTGAAGCCGTGAAAGCGGTGTCCGAGCTGTATTCGCCGGTGGCGGGAACGATCGTCGAATCGAACAAGGCGCTCGAGCAGGATCCCGCGCTCATCAACCGCGATCCCTACGGCCAGGGGTGGATGGTGAAGGTGAAACTGAAAGAGCCCAAGGAATTGGAGGGGCTGCTCCGCGCCGACGCGTACGCGAAGCATGTAGGAGAGTAGTTGATCATCGATCGCGATCTGTTTCAAGAACGCCATATCGGACCATCCGCCGACGACCAGGCAGCGATGCTTGGCACGCTCGGCTACGACTCGCTCGACGCGTTCATCGATGCCGTCGTGCCCGGCGACATCCGCCTGCGCGAGGCGCTGCGCATTCCCAGCGCCAAGAGCGAGCGCGAGGTGCTGGAAGAGCTGCGGGGGCTCGCCGCGCAGAATCAGGTGTTCCGCTCCTACCTCGGCATGGGCTACTCCGACACGATCACGCCGACGGTCATCCAGCGCAACGTGCTGGAGAATCCCGGCTGGTACACGGCCTACACCCCCTATCAAGCCGAGATCGCACAGGGCCGGCTCGAAGCGCTGCTCAACTTCCAGACGATGGTCTCGGATCTGACCGGTCTCGAGGTCGCGAATGCCTCGCTGCTCGATGAAGGCACCGCCGCGGCGGAGGCGATGCATCTCACGGAGGCCGCCTCCAAACACGAAGGCCGGCTCACGTACCTGGTCGACAGCGGGTGTCACCCGCAAACGATCGCGGTGGTGCGCACGCGCGCGGCCGCGCGCGGCGTCGAAGTCGTCGTGGCCGATCCCTCGAGCTTCGATTTCCAGCAACCGAACGTGATCGGCGCGCTGGTCCAGTACCCGGCGACCGACGGCGTCATCCGTGATTACCGCCCGCTGTGCGACGCGGCGCACAAGGCCGGTGCGCTCGTCACCGTCGCCACCGATCTGCTCGCGCTCACGCTGCTGACGCCGCCCGGCGAGTGGGGGGCAGACATCGCCGTGGGCAACTCGCAGCGCTTCGGCGTTCCCCTCGGCTACGGCGGCCCGCACGCGGCGTTCTTCGCGACGCGCGATGAGTTCAAACGCCTGCTGCCCGGACGCATCATCGGCGTGTCCAAAGACCGGTCCGGACGCATGGGGCTGCGCATGGCGCTGCAGACCCGCGAACAGCACATCCGCCGCGAGAAGGCCACGAGCAACGTGTGCACGGCGCAGGTGCTGCTGGCGGTCGCGGCCGCGATGTACGCCGTGTACCACGGCGCCGACGGCCTGCGCCGGATCGCGCGCCGCGTGCATGCCTACACGGTGTCGCTGGCCGCCGCTCTCGAAAAGCTCGGCTACAGCATCGTGCATCGGGCGTATTTCGATACGATCGCCGTGGACGTCCCGCAGGACGTGCTGCCGCGCATTCTGGACGCCGCCCGCGCCAAGCAGATCAATCTCCGGACCCTCTCGCAGACGCCCCCCCGGATCGGCGTCGCGTTCGACGAGACGGTGACGGATGCGGATCTGGCCGACGTCATCGGCGTATTTGCCGCGCCGCTCGGGCGCGATATCGGTGCCCAGACCAGCGACGCGTCCGCAATCCCGGAGCGGTTCGCCCGTACGACGCCGTTTTGCACCCACCCCGTCTTCAACACGCATCACTCCGAAACGGAGATGCTGCGGTACCTGAAGAAGCTCGAGGATCGGGATCTGTCGCTGACGGCCGCGATGATTCCGCTCGGCTCGTGCACGATGAAGCTCAACGCCACGACGGAAATGCTTCCGATCACGTGGCGCGGGTTCAACCGCCTGCATCCGTTCGCGCCGCGCACGCAGGCGCAGGGCTATGCGACTCTGTTCCGCCAGCTCGAGGAGTGGCTCGCCGAGATCACCGGCTTCGCGAGGGTCTCGCTCCAGCCCAACGCGGGGTCGCAGGGGGAGTTCGCGGGCCTGCTCGTGATTCGCGCGTATCACCAGCATCGCGGCGAGCCGCATCGCACCACCTGCCTGATCCCACAGTCGGCGCACGGCACCAACCCGGCGAGCGCCGTGATGGCGGGGATGCAGGTCGTGGTCGTGAAGACCGATGCGCAGGGCAACATCGACGTCGCCGACCTGGAAGCGAAGGCGCAGGAGTACCGCGACACGCTCGGCGCCTTGATGGTGACCTATCCCTCGACGCACGGCGTGTTCGAGTCGTCGATCAAGCGGATCTGCAAGACCGTTCATCAGTATGGCGGGCAGGTATACATGGACGGCGCGAACATGAACGCGCAGGTCGGCTTGTGCCGCCCGGGCGACATCGGCGCCGACGTGTGTCACCTGAATCTCCACAAGACGTTCTGCATTCCGCACGGCGGCGGCGGACCAGGCATGGGCCCGATCGGAGTGGCGGAGCATCTCGTGCAGCACCTGCCCACCCATCCGGTCGTCGACGTCGGCATCCCGCTCGCGGCCAGCGCGGGAACCGTTTCCGCCGGCCCGTGGGGCAGCCCGTCGATCCTGCCGATCTCATGGGCCTACATCGCGATGATGGGACGGGAGGGACTGACGCAGGCGACGAAAGTCGCCATTCTCAGCGCCAACTACATCGCGCGGCGATTGCAGGACGGGGGCGACTACGAGTTGCTCTACGCCGGCCAGCACGGGCTCGTGGCGCACGAGTGCATCATCGATACCCGGCCATTCAAGGCATCTGCCGGCGTCGACGTCGAAGACATCGCCAAACGGCTGATCGATTACGGCTTCCATCCCCCGACGGTCTCGTTCCCGGTCGCGGGCACGCTGATGGTCGAGCCGACGGAGAGCGAGCCCAAAGTCGAACTCGATCGCTTCGTGGATGCGCTGATCGCGATCCGCGCGGAGATTCGGGAGATCGAAAGTGGTGAAGCGGACCGCGACAGCAACCTGCTGAAGAACGCTCCGCATCCGCTCGCGGATCTGCTCGTGGACACCTGGGAGCGGCCTTACAGCCGCGAGCGCGCCGGGTTTCCCACAGCCGCGACGCGCGAGCACAAGGTGTGGCCGCCGGTCAGCCGCATCGATGCCGCGTTCGGCGATCGGAACCTGATGTGCACGTGCCCGCCGGTGGAGGCGTACGCGACTGTCTGACGGGCGGGCAGCCTGCCCTGAGCGGAGCGAAGGGGGCGGACAGCCTGCCCTGAGCGGAGCGAAGGGGGCGGACGGGCTGCTCTGGCACCTAATGGTCGACGATGTCGGGAGGTCAGGCGCCTGCAACATGGCGGCCGATGAACGGCTACTCGCCGAATCCGTTCGGAGCGGCGCGCGTTTTCTCCGACTCTACCGCTGGGATCCCCCAACGCTTTCCATTGGTCGCAACCAGGCAGGCATCTTCGAAGGCGTACCGGTGGTGCGCCGCCCCACGGGTGGCCAGGCGGTCTGGCACGATCAGGAAGTCACATACGCGATCGCGGCGCCGATTGCCGAATTCGGCTCGCTCAGAAAAGCGTATCGTGAGATTCACGCCCGGTTGACGCGTGCGTTACGGGCTCTCGGGGTCGACGCCGTGTTGGCACCAGCCCGTCCGCCCCTCCGCCCGTCGGCCCGTCCAAGTTCCTGCTTTGCCACTTCCGTTGGCGGCGAAATCCTCGTGAACGGCGCCAAGCTGGTGGGATCAGCGCAGGTGCGATCCGGCGACACCTTTCTACAACACGGGTCGATTCTCTTGGCCGGGACCCAAGAGGCGGCGGGCTCGGAGAGTGGTGTAACCACCCTGGCGGGTGTACTGGGACGACCCGTGTCCTTTGAGGAGGTAGCATCTGCAATAATCGCCGTCTGGGAGAGTTACGGCCCGTCCGTCCCCTTCGCTCCGCTCAGGGCAGGCTGTCCGCCCGTCCGCCCGTCCGACATTGCTTCTGCCGCCTCCGGGTGAAATGTTAAGCGCCATGTCACGCCGCCCCCCGTTCATCCTCGCCCTAATGCTGACCGTCGCGACGCTCTCCGGATGCGAGCGCGGCGGCGGCTGCACCGGCGCATACTGCGGCACCGTCATCAATGCGGCGATCGCCGAACCGCCGACGCTGCTGCCGCCCGCGACCGAACATGTGGTGGCGAGCGATCTCGGCGAGCAGCTGTTCCTGAAGCTCGCCGACGTCGGCATGTCCACGAACACCGTCGGCGACGAGGATTTCCAGCCGCTGCTCGCGCAGCGCTGGGAATGGGACGGGCCACTCACGCTGGTCTTCCACCTGGATCCGCGGGCTCGCTGGCAGGACGGTCAGCGCGTGACGGCCGCCGATGTGGAGTTCACGTTCGACGCCTACAAGGATTCCGTCGTGGGCTCGCCGTTCCGGGCGAAGCTGCGGCGCATCGCGAGCGTGACACAGCGGGATTCACTCACCGCGGTGTTCCGGTTCCGCGAGCGCTATCCCGAGATGTTTTACGACGCCGTCTATCACATGCGCATTCTGCCCGCGCACCTGCTGCGCTCGGTGCCGCGCGATCAGTGGAAGACGGCGCCGTTCGGCCGCCAGCCGGTGGGGAGTGGGCCGTACAGGTTCGTACGCTGGCAATCGGCCCAATCCATCGAGCTCGTGGCTGATTCGACCTTCTTCCTGGGCCGGCCCGGGATTCGCCGGCTGATCTGGCGCTTCACCCCCAACCTGCAGGTCGCTGTGACCCAGGTGATTGCGGACGAGGCCGACGTCCGCGAGCAGCTCGGAGCGCCCGACAACGTGGAGCGCGCCCGCGCGGCGCCGCAGCTCCAGCTGTATCCGTTCCGCGGCAACGTCTACACCTATCTGGGCTTCAACATGCGCGCGAGCGGCGACACCTCGCAGCCGCACCCGATCTTTGCCGACCGCGAAGTCCGGCGCGCGCTCACGATGGCGGTCGACCGCGCGAGCCTGGTCCGCAGCGCCCTGGGAGAGCTGGGCAAGGTCCCGCCGGGACCGATGTCCTCACTCCTCTGGATCTGGGATCCGGAAATTGCTCAGCTGCCGTACGACACGGCGCAGGCGGGACGGATTCTCAACGCCCGAGGCTGGCGCGATCGCGACGGCGACGGCGTGCGCGACAAGAACGGCCAACCGCTCACGTTCCGCATCCTGGTGCCCACCACCAGCGGACTGCGCCGCCAGTACGCCCGGCTGCTGCAGGAGCAGTACCGCATCATCGGTGTGCGAGCCGAGATCGACGAGCTCGAGTTCAGTGTGGTCATGCAGCGTTTGCAGTCGGGGGACTTCGACACCTCGATTCAATCTCGCGCCAACGATCCTTCGCCGGGCTCGGGCATCACCCAGACCTGGACCCGCGCCGGGTTCGGCGGCTCGAATTTCTTCCGCTATTTCAATCCGGAGTTCGAGCGCCTGGTCGATCGCGCGATCGGGGCGGCCAGCCAGGATCAGGCACGGGGCTTTTGGCGCTCGGCCATGAACACGATCAACGCCGACGCTCCGGCCGTCTTCCTCTTTTCCCTGGAGAACGTTGCCGCGGTGCACAGCCGCATCGACGGCGTTCAGTTCCGACCCGATTCGTGGGCGGCGCTGATGCGCACCTGGCGCATTCCGCAGGACCGGCTGATCGATCGAGACCGCGTGGAGCGCTAGATGAGCGGCGCAGCCTGGCTCCTGCGGCGACTCGTCGCCTCGGTAGCCATCATCTTCGCCGTCGTCACACTCGTCTTCGTCCTGATTCATCTCGCGCCCGGCGAGCCGTGCCCCTCCGACGAGCCGGTCGATCCCACCGTCTGCAACGAGCTCACGCGCCAGTTCGGGCTCGATCAGCCGCTACCCACACAGTACTGGCGCTACCTTGTCGCGCTGGCGCACGGCAACCTCGGCTACTCGATCTCGCTGCGGCGCCCGGTGCGGGACGCGCTCGCCGAGACGATTCCGTTTACGCTGCAGCTCGGCGCCGCCGCGCTGCTGCTCGATTTCGTGCTCGGCTTGCTGCTCGGCATCTACCAGGCCGGCCGGGTCAACCGCGCCCCGGACGTCCTGCTCGGCAATGCCACGCTGTTCATCTATTCGTTGCCAACCTTCTGGCTCGCGCTGATCCTGCTGCTCGTGTTCGGCGAGAAGCTCGGTTGGTTTCCGGTGGGCGGGGCGAGCGATTCCATCTTTTGCCCCAGGGGGGTTGATTCGCTGTACTGCGCGGCGGACCGGCTGTGGCACCTGATCCTGCCGGCGGCAACCCTCGGGCTCGTGGGCGCGGCGGGAACAGCCCGGTTCCAGCGGGCGGCCATGATGGATGTCGCGAGCCAGGACTACGTGCGCACGGCGCGCGCGAAAGGCGTTCCGGAGCCGCTCGTGGTGCTGCGACATCAGCTGCGCAACGCGCTGCTTTCCTTTATCACCCGCTTCGGGCTCGCCTTCCCCTTCCTCCTGACCGGGGCGGTCCTCATCGAGACGATTTTCGCCTGGCCGGGGATGGGCCGGCTTGCCTTCAACGGCATTCTGACGCGCGACCACGCCCTCGTCACCGCCACCGCGCTCGTCGCCAGCACGGTCGTCGTCCTCGGGAACCTGGTTGCGGACATTCTGCTCGAGCTCGCCGATCCCCGCTTGCGCGTGCGCACCGACGTCACGATCGAAATCGTGGCCGTATGACGCTTGGCAACTGGCTCGCGCTGGTCGTCGCTCTCGTGCTGGCCGCAGAGACCGTGCGCGCGCTGCGCCATCGCGCCCTGCGCCTGGGCCGTGACCGCTGGCGGCGCTTTTTCAGGCATCGCACCACCTCGTGGGGCATCGGCATCCTGTCGTTCCTGGTGATCATCGCGCTCGCGGCACCATGGGTCGCGCCATATCCGCCCAACAAACAGATCGGGATCGTGGACCTGAAGAACCACGCGCCGTCATGGACGTTCATCCTCGGCACCGACCTGCTGAGCCGCGACGTCTGGAGCCGGATCGTGTGGGGCGCACGGGTGTCGCTGGGGATCGGCGCGCTCGGCGCGCTGGTCGCGATCTCGCTCGGAACGCTGGTGGGGGCGCTCGCCGGATATTACCGCCGCTGGATCGACCCGGTCTTGATGCGCGCCGTCGACGTGGGTCTCGCGCTGCCGCGCATCTTCATTCTGTTGATGGTGGTCGCGCTCTGGGACGGACTGCCGTTCGCCGCCCTGGTGCTCGCCATCGGACTCACCTCGTGGTTCGGCACGAGCCGGCTGGTGCGCGCGGAAGTCTCGTCGCTGCGTGAGCGTGATTTCGTCGTCGCCGCCCGCGCGCTCGGCGCCGACGGGGCCCGCATTATCTTTCGCCACGTTCTGCCCAACGCCGCGGCGCCCATCATCGTGTCCGCAGCGCTCGGTGTTGGCAACGTGCTGCTGCTCGAAGCATCGTTGTCGTTTCTCGGCATCGGCGTCGCGCCGCCGGATCCGAGCTGGGGCAACATGATTGCCGACGGCGCGTCCACCATCTACAGTGCGCCGTGGACCACTCTTTTTCCGGGTCTCGCTATCTCTCTGGTCGTGATGTCGTTGAACGCAATCGCCGATGGGCTGCGCGACGCGCTGGATCCGCGCGAGGAGCCGGCATGACGGGAACGCCGGCGCTGCTGCGCGTGCGCGATCTCAAGACCTACTTCGTCACCGAGCACGGCAAAGGCACCGCCCGCGCGGTGGACGACGTCTCGTTCGATCTCTATCCGGGCGAGACGTTGGGCATCGTCGGCGAGTCGGGGTGCGGCAAGACCGTCACCTCGCTCTCGATCCTGCGTCTGGTGCCCGAGCCTCCGGGTCACATCCTCCCGGGCAGCGTGATCGAGTTCGAAGGACGCAACCTGCTGGCGCTGCCCGCATCGGAGCTGCGCGCGGTCCGCGGCAATCAGATCGCGATGATTTTCCAGGAGCCGATGACGTCGCTGAATCCCGTGTTCACGGTCGGCGACCAGATCGCGGAAGCGGCGATCATCCATCAGCGGCTGTCCCGCCGCGCCGCGCGAGCGCGCGCGATCGAGATGCTGCGCCTGGTGGGCATTCCGGACCCGGACGAGCGCGTCGATCACTATCCGCATCAGCTCTCCGGCGGGATGCGCCAGCGCGTGATGATCGCGATGGCGCTGGTTTGTAACCCAAAGGTCCTGATCGCCGATGAGCCGACGACCGCCCTGGACGTCACCATCCAGGCGCAGATCCTCGAGCTGCTCGACAATCTCCAGAGCCAGTTCGGCATGGCCGTCCTGCTCATCACACACGACCTCGGCGTGGTGGCGGGACATGCCGATCGCGTGGTCGTGATGTACT
>DASTDR010000044.1:0-3355 GCA_035710265.1 Gemmatimonadales bacterium
ACCGGACCACGCGCGACTGGGGCGAGCTCCCGCCCGGCGTGACATGGGCGGCGGTCACCGCGATCGAGCCGGCGCGCGACGGCACGATCTACGTCGTCCACCGCTGCTTCGAGAATTCGTGCGCCGGCCGGAGCGAAGCGCCGATCCTGAAGTACGACGCTCGTGGAAAGCTGCTCGCGAGCTGGGGGCAGGGGATGTTCGTCTTTCCGCACGGCGCCACGGTCGATCGGGACGGGAACCTCTGGGTCACCGACGCGCGAGGCGAGAACGGCATCGGCCACCAGGTGTTCAAGTTCAGCCCGCAGGGAAAGGTCCTCATGACGCTTGGCAAGAAGGGTGTCAGCGGATCCGGCCCGGACCTGTTCGATCAGCCGACCGACGTCCTCGTCGCCCCGAACGGGGACGTCTTCGTCACCGACAGCCATCGCAACGGAAAGAACAACCGCGTCGTGAAGTTCACGAAGGACGGGCGGTTCATCAAGGAGTGGGGCAAGAAAGGATCGGGACCGGGCGAGATCAGCGAGCCGCACACCATCGCCATGGATTCGCGCGGGCGGCTGTTCGTCGGCGACCGCGAGAACAACCGCATCCAGATCTTCGACCAGGACGGCCGCTACCTGGCCGAGTGGCGGCAGTTCGGCCGCCCGAGCGGCATCGCGATCACGAGCGACGACACGATCTACGTGACCGATTCCGAGTCGGGCCCCGACACGGGGGCGCGCGAGCTGCCTGGTATCAAGAAAGGAATCCGGATCGGTAGCGCGAAGGACGGAACGGTCACCGCCTTCATCGAGGACATGGAGTCCACCGTGGCGGATCACTCCGGCGCCGAGGGCGTAGGTGTTGACGCGCAAGGCAACGTGTACGGCGGCGTGGTGCGGCGGAGGATGTTGGAAAGGCATATCAGGAAGTAGGGTGCGACGGTGCGAGGGTGCGAAGGTGCGAGAGGAGAACGCTTATGCGTGGCGTGTTGATCGCTGGTAGCGTGTTCGTCGGCATGGTCGGGTGGCTGACGGCCGTCGCGGCGCAGAATCCGGGGCCGAGTGCCAAGCCTCCCGATCCGAACACGGTCAAGCTCGTGGGCGATCGGTTCAAGCCGCTGACCTACGCCGAGATGACGCCCGCGCAGAAAAAGATGTTCGAGAACCTCCTGTCGGGCGAAAGGCGTGGAGCCGGCGGTCCGTTCAACGTGCTCCTCCGCAGTCCCGAGATGGGAGATCTCGCGCAGCAGTTCGGCGCGTCGATGCGATTCCACTCGTCGATGCCGCCGAAGCTGAACGAGCTGGCGATCATCATCACGGCGAGGCACTGGACCTCGCAGTACGAGTGGTACGCGCACCGCCGTGCCGCGCAGCAGGCCGGCCTGAGCCAGGCCGTCATCGACGCGATCGCCGCCGGGACGCGGCCGGCCGGCATGCAGCCGGATGAACAGGCGGTGTACGACTTCTGCACCGAGCTGCTGACGAACAAGCAGGTGAGCGACAGGACGTTCCAGGCGGCGAAGGATCGATTCGGCGAGCGGGGCATCGTGGACCTCATCGGCGTCTCGGGCTATTACGGCCTCGTGTCGATGCTCCTGAACGTGGACCGGTATCCGTTGCCGCAGGGCGTTCAACCGGATCTGAAGCCGCTGCGCTGAGGACGACGATGGGACCCATTTCTCGACGAGCCTTGCTCGCTGCCCTCCCGCCCGCCTTCGCCGCTACGCGGCTTCGGCGAGGCCTCGCGCAGTCGCCACCGCCGCCGATTCCTGTGCGGAAGCTGACGTACTTCGCGCTCAACGTGTCCGACGTCGGCCGCTCGGTGGACTTCTACCAGGGCCTGTTCGGCATGCCGATCCAGGCGCGCCAGGGATCGTCGGTTCTCCTGCGCGTTGGATCGGGACCACAGTTCCTTGCGCTGGCCCCTGCCGGTGCGGCGCCGCCGCGCTTCGATCGTCTCGGCCTGAGCGTGCAGGACTTCGACGCGGATCGCGTGATGCAGCAACTGCTCGCGCACGGCCTCACGGCCGGCGACGGCGCCGAGGGAGGCGTCGGCGCGATGAAGGCGCGCCTCGTCTCGCGCGGTGCGACGCGCGAGCTGTTCTTCGGCGACCCGGACGGCATCGTCGTCCAGCTGCACGACACCGCGTTCTGCGGAGGCGGCGGGAGACTGGGCGAGGCGTGCGGTCCGATCGAGGCCTCGCCGAAGAAAGGGCTCCTCGCGGTGCAGAACTGGAGTCACCTCACCGCGTTCGTGGGCGATGCCGGGCGGGCGAACGCGTTCTACCAGAGAGTCTTCGGATTGAACGTCCAGGCGCGGCAGGGACCCACGGCTCCGCTGCTCGGCGTGGGCGACGGCATCCAGTTCATCATGTTCGGAGGCGGCGGAGGGGCGCGGGGCGGCGGCCCGCCGCGCCCCGCAAGCATCAACCACATCTGCCTCAACATGGCGGGCTTCGATCGCGACGGGATCCTGAAGACGCTGGACAGCTACGGCATCAAGCCGCGCGGCAACACGCCGGGAACGCCGCCGCTCATCTCGTACGTCAGCCTGCGGATGCCGAATCGCGGCGGCGCGCCGGAAGGCACGCCGGAGTTGTATTTCACCGACCCCGACGGTTTGCTGATCCAGCTGCAGGACGTTCGCTATTGCGGAGGCTCCGGGTATCTCGGCGACGTTTGCGGCTGAAACATCCATGGGCAATGGTTCGCCATCCGCGCCGGCTTTTGGCGGGTGCTCTTTACCACATAGGTAAAGACGCTTTACCATAGAGGTATGACCTCAACCGTTTCGGCCAAGGGCCAGATCACGGTCCCCAAGCCGGTTCGCGAAAGACTGGGCCTCCGCCCCGGCACGCCCGTGGAATTCGAACTGACCCCGGATGGCGCGCTGCTGCGCAAAGGGCACAAGGGGGGAACACGTGCCGTCGACAGAGTCCTCGGGATTCTGAAGCGAAAGACCCCGACCGATTCGCTCATCGACCAGATGCGGGGCCCGCCGCCGGCCTCGTGGCGGGGACGGCGATGACGACGGCCCTGGATTCGATGGTGCTCATCGACCTGTTTCAGCACGAGCCCGGATGGGCGCCACGCGCCGCAACGGCGATCGACCACGCCATTCGATCGGGACGAGTCATCGCATGCGATGTGGTGTGGGCCGAAGTCGCCGGGCGGTTTCCTTCGGAGACCGTCATGGGTGAAGCCATGGCCGAGCTGAGCGTGGAGTTCGACGGGATCAGCGAGCTGGCGGCCACGAGGGCCGGCCGGCTTTGGCGTAGTTTTCGCGACACCGGCGGCGCACGCCGGGAGCGCATCGTGCCCGACTTTCTCGTTGGTGCGCACGCCCTCGATCGGGCCGACGCGCTTCTCACACG
>DASTDR010000045.1:0-4046 GCA_035710265.1 Gemmatimonadales bacterium
GTCATCGTTCTCGTTTCCTTCGCCACATGCTTCGGGCAGGACGCCTCGAAGATGGAGCAGGCCGTCCAGGATCAGCTGCCGGGCAACCGTTTCATGGGGACGGTTCTCGTGGCCCGAGGCGAGAAGATCCTGCTGAACAAAGGCTACGGGTACGCCAATCTCGAATGGGAGGTTGCGAACACACCGTCAACGCGGTTCCGAATCGGATCGATCACCAAGCAGTTCACCGCTGCCGCGATACTGCTGCTCGAAGAGCGCGGACGGCTCTCGGTCGACGATCCAGTGAGCAAGCACCTACCCGACGCGCCGGCCGCGTGGGACAAGGTGACGATTGTCCACCTGCTCACGCACACCTCCGGCATCCCGAGCTTCACGAGCTTTCCCGACTACCAGGCAACGATGGCGCTGGAGGTGACGACGGAAAAGCTAGTCGGGCGATTCCGCGACAGACCGCTGGAGTTCGCGCCCGGAGACAAGATGAACTACAGCAACTCCGGATACGTCCTCCTCGGCTACCTGGTCGAAAAGATTAGCGGGCAGACCTACGCGCAGTTTCTGCAGGACAACATCTTCAAGCCCGTCGGAATGACCGGCTCCGGCTACGACTCGAATTCAGCCCTCATCCCGCGCCGCGCTGCCGGCTACAGCGCCCGTCAAGGCGGCCCCCCCGTGAACGCGGCGTTCCTTCACATGACTATTCCCCACGGGGCGGGCGCGCTCTATTCGACGACCGAAGACCTGCATCGCTGGAATCAGGCGCTGTTCGGCGGAAAGGTGCTGTCGGCCGCATCGCTCGCGAAGATGCTGACGCCCGTCAAGAACAACTACGCCTTCGGCATCGTCGTCACGAAAGCGGACGGGCGGGCGAGGTATTCGCACAGCGGCGGCATCAACGGCTTCAACAGCTTTCTGGCGTACTACCCGGAGAGCCGCGTCACCGTGGCGGTGCTCGCGAACGTCAACGGCCCGGCAGCCGACGACCTCGGCGGAAAGCTCTCGGTGCTCGCGCACGTGGGGGGCCGCACGAAGGCGGAGCTGGCGCGTTGACCCGGAGGCGGCATGGTTCTCACGAGACGACGCTTTCTGATGCGTGCCGCAGCCGCGGGCGGCGCGTCGCTCGCGTACGAGGCCATGACCGGCCTCGGCCTGCTCGCAGCGACGGCGCAGGTAGGGCCGAGCCCTCAAGGCCGTCCGATGAATTCGAGCACGGCGTCAGTCACAGATGTCGTCGCCTCACCGCCGCCGCAATTGTCCCGGCCCGCTTCGGGCGTTTTTTGGCGCGTCCAGCAGTGATCGAGCCCCTCGAACTCCCGGTGTTCGGCCCGACCAGGATGCACTCCGTTCACGATCGCGGCGATCTTCGCGTGGTCGCTCGCGGTGCTCACCGCGTCGTACGTCCCGTGTAACAACTGCACGCGTGTGTCTACGGCCGCCCACGCCGCGAGGATGTCGACGACCGCGATCTCACGAAAGAATCGTTCGCTGCGGCCCGGATATGCCGTCGGCGTAAAGGCGATCGTTCCGTACGCGCTGATGCCCATCACGGGCACGTCGCGCGCCAGCAGCGGCGCGAAAAATCCGCCAAGGGAGAGGCCGACCAGGAACACGCGGTTCTTGTCGACGGCCGGATCCGCGAGGAGCGCGCGCAATGCGGTCTGATACCCCGCGAGTTCTTCGCGGAAACCGGTCTCTGCGCACGGCGGCCCTTCGCTGTCCCCCGCGCCTGGCTTGTCAACGCGCATTGTCACGAACCCGCGCGACGCGATGGCGTGAATGAGTTCGAGGGGGCCCGGGCTGCCGACTGCCCAGGGCACATCGATCGAGCTGCAGCCACCGCCTTGCAGGAACAACACGGCTGGCGACGGCCGTTCGGTGTTCATCGGTCGAGAGACAATCGTGCGCAGTCGTATCCCGTCCGGCAGCGTCACGTGGCTGTAGTCGAACGTGGTGTTCGGGAGGCTCTCGTGCGCGAAGGACCGGAGCACGGCGACCAGGCGCTTCTTCTCGCCGCTCCGCACAATGTCGATCACGAGCGAATCGCCGCCTCGATGACCACCGATGAGCGCCTGCACCTGCACAATCGACGTCACCGGCGTCCCGTCGAGCGCAGCGATCGCGTCGCCGGGCGCCACGCCAGCCAGCGCGCCAGCCGATCCTGGCGGTACGGCTGACACGACCACGGCGCCGGCCGCGTCAACAGCCAGCGTGACGCCGAGCGCCGCACGGCGAGGCAATTGACCGCCGCTTGCCTGCGGCAACACCTGGGCCGCGCTGAATGAAAGGATCGCGGTGGCAAGGGCCGCGCACACGCCGACTCTCCGCATATCACACCTCTCGAACGGATTCAGGTACGCAGCACGTGAATCGCCGGCACCCGCGTGGCACGTAACGCGGGCACCCAGGCCGCCACGCCAGTAACAGCGACCATGAGCACTCCCGCTGCCATCAGTGACGAGATGTCACCAGGGCGGACGCCGTAGAGCATCGACGCGAACAGGCGCGCGAGCGCCAACGACAGCACGATGCCAATGGCGAGACCCGTTGCACCGGCGGCCATCGCGTTGCGCACGAAAGACAGCGTGAGTGCTCGTGGCTGGGCGCCCAGCGCGATACGGATCGCGATTTCACGCAGACGTTCGGTCACCGCCTGCGCCACGATGCCGTAGATGCCAATCCCGGCAAGCAGGAGACTGGCACCGCAAAACCAGAGCAGAAGCGTCATCCGGAACCTCGGCTGCCGTGTGGCACCGGCAACCAGGTCTGGAACCAGTTGAACCGAGAGCACGGCCGCGCGCGGACCGGCAGCCGACGCCGCAACCCGGAGGTCGGCGGCGGACAGCGGACGATCGGCGCGGATGTGGACCCAGAGGGAGAGATGCGACGCTTCCGGATCTGGTGGCTCGGCCAGCGATTGCGCGGCGGGCCGATACACCAACGGTACGGTTTGCCATTCGAGCGTATTAAAGAACGTGGTTCTGACGTTGCCCACGACTCCCACGACCTCGCACCAGGCGTCTTCTCCGAGGAGGACTCGCTGGCCGACGGCTGTGTACACGTCACCGAACAACTGTGTTGCCGCCAGCGCGTTGAGCACGGCCACGGGGCGCCCCTCTGGGGTGTCGCGCCGATCGAAGCGGCGGCCGGCGACGAGAGGAATGGACACGGTTTCGAAATAGGCGGGTGTCACGCTTGGAGTGCTCATGCGCGGCGCGACCGCTTTGTCATCGGCGCTCAGACGCACCGACATGAATGCCCCGCCGGTCAGCGGCGGCGCCGTCGCGGCGGCAACAGCACGGACGCCTGGCCGCGCCCGCAGCTGGTCCTCAAAGGCTTCATAGAACTTGTTGCGAGCAGCACTCGAATGGAACGGTGTCGTCGGGAGCGCGACCTCCGCGACCTCCAGGCCATCCGCAAGGAATCCCAACGGCTCGGCCCGCAGTTGGATAACGGTCTTCGCAAACAATGCGCCGCACACGAGCAGCACCGTCGACACCGCTATCTGCGCCACCAGCATGGCCCGTTGCGCCCGGTGCACCGGCGCGGTCGTGCGACCGCCTTCTCCGCTTGGGAGGGCGAGGCCGGCCGCGGACAACCGCAGTGCAGGCACGAGACCGGCCACAAACGTCGTGACCACCACCGCGATGGCTACGACAAATACCGCACGTAGATCCAGATGAATACCGTTCGCGGGCAGCGTGCCAAGCGGATTCGACGCGACGAACAACCGCAGCGCCGCCGCCGCCAACCCTATAGCCACGACGCTGCCACACGTTGACAGGGCCAGGCTCTCGGTCATGAATTGCCGGACGAGCCGGGCGCGCCCTGCGCCGACTGCATGGCGAACCGCGACCTCGTTCCGCCGCTTCAACCCTTGACCGAACAGCAGCACGCCGACGTTCATGGCTGCGAGCAGCAGCAGACACACAGTGGCGGCCAGCGCCGTCAGCAAGGTCGACCGAACCGTTCGCGTGTTGTCCTCCTGCAACGAGCTCAGATTGACGACGAATCGATTGCCCGCCGTATCCGGCTGGTTGAAGTTAAGCGCG